>JBGVLA010000001.1:0-6674 GCA_045124015.1 Eubacteriales bacterium
ACACAAATGACTCAGAGATTCTCTGAGTCTATATATTTTCCTCGATAGCTCAGTCGGTAGAGCGCATGACTGTTAATCATGATGTCACAGGTTCGAGCCCTGTTCGGGGAGCCATAATGGGGCAACAATTTTGCACCCTAACACAAAAGTCCTTGATTTTCAAGGACTTTTCGTGTTTTTGGGGGTAAAAATAAACTCCTTTCACCATTGCACCTTTTCCCCGACCTTTTGGACTTGAACTTGCGACTTTATCGAATTATTAAGGTGAATTGCTTTTTCTATCATATAGACGGGAAATGAACTTGTATATGAAAATTCCGAATATTTTTAGAAAAAAGTGTTGACATTCCCATCGGGGGATACTTTATAATAGTATTGGGGTGATGAAGTTAATGAAGATAAACGAAGTAGTGAAAATAACAGGGCTTACGAAAAAGGCCATTCGCTTGTATGAGGAGCGCGCTCTGATAACCGTTTGCCGTAGTGAAAACGGTTATAGGGATTATTCGGAGATGGATATCAAGTTGCTTGAACGGATAAAACTCTTAAGAACAGCAGGAGTTTCTATAACCGATATAAAGCTGTTGTTCTCAGGAATGTTATCGCTTGACGATATCATCGAAAAGCGTAAAAAGGAGATCGATGCTGAAAGCGGACTAAACTCCGAAAGGTATGCATTATGCGAGACCCTTGCGCAGCGTATTGCCAATGGGGAGGAGCAAACGGGAATCCTTTTCATGGAAACGGAAGACTCTTTAGAGTGCAATCAAGGGGCGTTGGCGATTGGAATCGATATCGGAACTACTACGATAAGCGCTGCGGTGATCGACCTTGAAAATAGAGCTCAAGTGGAAGTTTTTTCTGTTCCACATAACTCCTACATTGATCGCTCCATATTCTCCGAGCAAAGTGTTTCGGTTATTATGGATAAAGCGGAAAGGGTGCTTGATCTTATTTATAAAAGTTACACGGGTATAGTAAGTATTGGTGTAACAGGTCAAATGCACGGAATCCTTTATCTGAATAGTGAAGGTGAGGCGGTATCGGGTCTTATAAATTGGCAGGATAAGCGTGGCGATATTCCGATAAAAGATTCCATGACAGCTTGTCAAAGAATAAAGCATATAACAGGCGAGAATATAGCAACCGGATACGGCATAGCAACGCATTATTATAATTTGTTGAAGGGACTTGTTCCGCAAGATGCCGTTGGCTTTTGCAGCATTATGGACTACTTTGCCATGCGACTGTGCCATATAAAAAAGCCGATAACTCATACGTCCGTTGCGGCAAGCTTCGGTTTATTTGATGTGAAAAAAGAATGTTTTATGCTTGATAAGTTAGCGCTTCTCGGAATCGACGAAGATTTTTTACCCAAAGTTGTTGCATCCAATGAAATCGTTGGACGTTGGAATGATATACCGATTTGCATAGCGATAGGTGATAACCAAGCGAGCTTTTTAGGTTCGGTCAAGAATAACCGTGAAAGCGTTTTGGTGAATATAGGAACAGGCTCGCAAATATCGGCTGTGGGCGAGATCGAACAGCCGGGGGATGGGATCGAACAGCGACCGTTTATAAACGGTGAGATGCTTATCTGCGGGTCTGCTCTTTGCGGTGGCTCTGCGTACGCTATGATAGAAGAATTTTTCAGAAGCTACACGGCTTTCGCCGGTTTAGGTGATCGCTCACAGTACGGGGTTATAAACGCATTGGCGGAAAGAGCATACGCAAGCGGAGAAATCCCCCTTTCAGTTGATACCTCATTTTGCGGAATGAGAACAAATCCTATGCGGCGAGGTTCGATAGAGAATATAGAGCTTAATAATTTTACACCGTCAGCACTGATACTGGGGGTTATAAACGGTATGTGCGACGAGCTTTACAAGTTATATTTGGAAGCTAAGCTAAAAAAGAGCCATATTGTGGCGTCCGGCGGCGCAATCAGAAAGAATAATATCCTTCGCAAGGTCCTTGAGGATAAATTCGGTATGATTGTGTCGGTAAACTCAGTCAAGGAGGAGGCTGCTACCGGAGCCGCTTTGTTTTCCGCGTATAGTATTGGCATGATAGAATATAAAGACGGTTTTGGTGACTATATAAAGTATACCTAAAAGGAGAATGAAAAATGAAAAGTATAAAGCTTTCTTTTAAGCTTGATGAGCTTCCTTGTTATGCGATATCTCACAAAAACGGAAGAAAAACCTTTGATATGCAGGCTTTTGACGGCGAGATGTCATTTGACGTTCAGTACGATTACGACCGCAGACCGCTTCGTCTTTCTGCAAAGGTCAGTGAGGGCGATGAGGTTGAGGTCATCCTGATGACGCATAGGATAGAACTCTATGTGGACGGAATACTGATGGATGAGGAGTGGCCGAAGGGAAACAGATTATTTGAGCTTGGAGATGAGATAACCTCCACGGTCCATATTTCTACCGAGGAATATCATGAACTCAAAATGGACGAGCCGTCCGTACTGTCGAATTTTGAAAATGCTGACGGCTGGTATCCCGGGAACGGCGTGTTTGTTGGAGACTGTATGCCGTACAGACGGGACGATGAGTATCACGTGCTTTACTTAAAGGACAGACATCATCATAAGAGTAAATGGGGACTTGGCGCTCACCAGTGGGAACATATTTCCACCAAAGATTTTAAAACTTGGTCCATACATCCAATGGCAATCCCGATCACGGATGCCGATGAGGGGTCTATATGCACTGGCTCTTGGATAAAAAACGAGGATAAGGAATATTTATATTATACTGTAAGAATGGGCAGAGGGATTCCTGCACCCATTCGTCGAAGCGTGTCCTATGACGGTTATCATTTTGAAAAGGATTCTGCGTTTGGATTTACGATTTCAGAAAAGTATGATGCCGCAAGCGCACGGGATCCCAAGGTGATAAAAGACGAAGACGGACTGTTCCATATGTTTTTAACGACGAGCTTGATAGAAGAGGGAAAAGGCTGTCTTGCCCATTACGTTTCAAGGGATATGGAAAGCTGGGAGGAGATGGAGCGTCCTATCTACGTTGCTCCCGGTAAGGATCAGCCGGAATGTCCCGATTATTTCGTTTACAACGGAAAATACTATCTTATTTTCAGCCTTAAAGGTAGAGCACATTATATGATATCCGATAAGCCGTTTGAGGACTTCATCATGCCGAGTAATCCGATCATTCCCTGTTCAAGTGTTCCCAAGGGAGCGGAATGGGATGGGAGAATGGTTTTCACAGGCTTCAAAGGTATCGGCGGATACGGAGGTTCTATGACATTTAAGGCTGCAACGTCGAAAGAAAACGGAGAGCTTGTTTTTGAAGATCTTTGATCCTATCTATAAAGGTTCGAAATTGAACAACACCTCAAAATGAACCAACGATGTTCAAATTGAGGTGTTTTCTTTGTGTGAAAAAGTCTTGCGGTGCAAGGCTTTTTCTGCTTTTGAGACACTGATGATTTTCTCTGTGGTGAGTGTCGATTTTAATAGATTTAGATGTCGATTTTATTATACGCACTCTATTCGAACCTGCGATGTTCAATTTGATTTTTGCTTAAGGTTCGAAATTGGCACCCAAACACAAAAGAAAACCCATCCAATAGGGTACCTGCGATAAAGCAGGTACCCTTTCTCTATCTAAAAATATTGTAATTGGTCAAGATGCGAATGAATTGTAGCAAATCTAAATGAAATTGGAGAAACTACAATGAAAAACAAAACTAACAGTAGCTTATTTGAACAGCATGGTATCACCTATCGTGAAGTCAACGGCGTATTTATTCCTAACCTTGAACTGCCCGAACAGAAAGAAATCGGTCGGTTTGGATTGCAACATGAAATTTGGCTGAAAACACATCATCACCTCCGCCACTCTCTTCTGCTTGGATCGGGAGAACTCAATGAGTATCTTTATCAAGTTGATAAGGAAGCGAGCGAAATGTACGAATCACTGATTGCAGATTATGCAAAAGCAGAAGGTGTTAATGAACATCTCAAAGCCATGGATCAAATGAGGTGGGTACAGATGATGAAGAACATTGAGCATCGTGCAAAAGAAATAGTAGAGGCAGAAGTAATATTTCAATAACAAACAGGGAACTCAATTTTTGAGTTCCCTGTTTGTTATTGTATAATTAGAATTCCGTCATCCATTTTGAACACCACATCCGCTTTTTCCGCAACCTCGGCGGCGTGGGTAATGATGATAACGCATTTGTTGTATTTGTGTGCCAAATCGACGAGGATGCTGACAACATTCATACTGTTTTCGTTATCAAGGTTTCCTGTTGGTTCATCCGCAAGGATAATTTCGGGATCGGTTGCAATCGCGCGGGCAACAGCAATTCTCTGCTGTTCACCACCCGAAAACTGTGTACTGCGTTTTTTGAACTGTTCTTTTTTGATACCGACAAGTGTAAGCATTTCTTTGGCACTCTTTTGCTTATCGCCTTTGTATTTTGCAAGTTCAAGAGAAAGCTCCACGTTTTCAACGGCGGTAAGCTGAGGAAGGAGATAATAACTTTGAAAGATCATGCCGATATGTTCACGGCGGAATTTATCGCGATCAATATCCCTAAGGCTTTCACCATGATACAGAATATCACCGTCTTTAGGGACATCGAGTCCTGCCATCAGCGACATCAAAGTAGACTTCCCGCTTCCCGAACGGCCAACAATAGCATAGACCTTACCTGTTTCAAAAGAGGCAGTTGCATTTTTCAACGCATGAACTTTTCCGGCTTTCGTGATGTAATCATAAGATAAATGCTTGAGTTCCAAGATAGCCATTACGATTCCCCCTTTGTATATACCATCCCGATTCTTTCAAATCGAAAATTTTCATCCGTAATGGAAAATTCACAATACAATTGATGATAATCCTCCATACAAACGAGCATATCATTTCCAGAACAATAGTTGTTTTCTTCATATGTACCAACAATAATTACCTGCGTTGTTTCTGCTGCAGTCGCATTTCCAAGTCCGATGGATTCTTTAATGAGCGATACGT
This sequence comes from Eubacteriales bacterium, assembly GCA_045124015.1. Lineage (GTDB taxonomy): Bacteria > Bacillota > Clostridia > Oscillospirales > CAG-272 > QALR01. The sequence continues at coordinate 5,016 of JBGVLA010000001.1, forward strand.
AACTATCTTTCTCGTATGGTGTTAAAAAGATACTGTGATTTTGCACCTCGCTCATATCAAAATCTTTGCTGACATAAACACAGATAAAATCTTCGTATGTATCTGTTATATCATCCCAAGCCGAGGTTTTAACAGCAGCCATATCCGTAATCCCGACAATCTTTGTAGGGATGCGTTCACTGCCGTCAAGCATTGCGGTGATATTACTGCCGATATTATAATACAAATGCTCAGAAACGCCAATCTCATTTTCATCAATCGTTTTTTTGTAATTGATCGAAAGTTCGGGCATAGAAACCTTCGCATTTTGAATGGATATTTCGAGTTTTATTTCTCGTTCCAAGGGTTTTGCTATGTTGGCAAGCGTTTCTCGATCGGCATTTTCAATTTTTTCGGAAATTTCCACGTTTGCGAGAACGGAATCGTTGACGTAAGCGCAAACGGAATCTGCTGCCAAATATCCTGCGCAAACCCCAACCAAACAAGAAACAACTGCGATAGTTACTAATTCAACTGCCATCATGGCATATATTTTATGGCGATTCATACCAAGTGCCAAAAGCAACGTTTGCTCGCGTTTTCTGGAATGGCAAAGATAGACCGTAAAAAACACAAGTACACCCAAACCAACGACCAAAACTGTACAAAGCACGAGCACCGCAATCATATGAATATTGTCAAGCTCGGACATATGAATATCATAGATACTGTTATTGAATACGATATCCGCATTCCTAAAATCAAGTCCATTATCTTTTGCCTGCAAAACAAAAGTTTCAAACGAATCCCTGTTCTTCAAAACAAAATCGGCGCGTTCTATCACAAGTTTGCCTGTAGGGGTCTTCCGTTCCGCAACGACATTGGCATAATCCAGTTCTGCGATGGAAAGCGGGATATAAATGGGATAATTTTCTTCCTTTGGAGAAAGTGCGCTCGTTTCATAAATACCAACGACTTCTGTTTTCAAATAAATATATTGCTTGTAATCATCACGATAATATCTTCTCGTTACAAGATCTCCGATGGAAATATCATATTTTTCTGCAAACCACCAAGGAATTACCGTTTCAGCACGCTTGCCCATATAGCCTTTTTCAGTCAGCCCTGTCCCTTCACAAATTGTGCATTCTTCTGTAAAAAAGGGATAAACGAGATAAAGATTTTCAACAGCAACAAGCTGACAGCCAACTTCATCGGTCAAAGCGAGCGGCACATTTTCAACATCCATCTTTTCGGGCAACTTCCGTAAATATTCTCCACCGACGATGATGCCATCATTTTCGGACATAGAAACGTTATAGGACAAAATATCGGTTTGATCGATACAATAACCGATATCCCTCAAAGAAAGAGAATCCTTCTTTCTCGGAACCAAGGACGCAACGAAAATATAATTTTCATTCAAAGCCTCTCTTGCATCCGAGCAAGCTCCATATACAAAAAGCGAGGCTGTGATTGCCAAAACGATGAAAAAAACGATCATAAAATATAACACCGTGCGCCAAGGCAAACGGACGAGATTTCGAAAAGCAAATTTCAAAACCATCATTCTTTTCCTCCCACTCCCGACAAAGCGTTTATTTTTCGGATATATAAAAAGACAATACCCCAAATCAGAAGCAAAATGATCAAAGCCATTCCTGCAGAGATTGCAAAGCT
>JBGVLA010000002.1:0-3948 GCA_045124015.1 Eubacteriales bacterium
CATCGGGCATGGTTTCAAATGGTTCTCTGCTCATAAAATCCTCCTTTCGGGCATCAAAAAAGCAGCCACGGTATCGTGACTGCCATTTTGAGCAATTTGTTATATTGTGTGTTTATCTAAAAAGCTGCCGTACTCGCCGGACACATAATCCTCATAAGCACCGGCAATCTTTTCGATATGTTTGCTGACCGCACTCGGCGTTTTGAAGCCAACAGCGGCGGCGATGTCTTTGAGGGAGCTGCCCTCCATACGCATCCGCAGGATTTGCTTGTCCTGCTCCGTCAGTCTGCTTTCAAACTGTTCGATGCCGATTTTTTGCAGTACCTTTGTTTCAAATTCCGCTTCGGGATTGGGAATATCAAACAGCATCTCGCCGTCGATCATAGCTCCGGTCTCGGCAATTTCCTCAATAGAGATATGCCTGTGGTTTCTGTCGTGATACCAGGAGCGATTGAAGTCCCGCTTGTGGACGCTGGAGCCGCTGTAATCATCGGGATTGCGGTTGTTCCAGAACTCGTCGATCATCGGCTGCCAGTTTTCCTCGACAACGATCATATCGGTGAGGTTGCCGATCAGATTGCTGAACTGCTGATAGGTCAGCCACGGAAGTTCGGTGCCACGTTCCATTAAGAACAGCCTTTGGAAGCTCCAATCCATTTCCGTCTCAAACTTTTTGCGGAAATGCTTGATGATCTCATAGGACAGCCGCCATAGAGGGAAGTCACCGGAGTAATTCTTCCAATCACCGGGAACATCCTTGTATGTGCCGTCCTTATTCGGCACTTGAAAGAATTGCCACGCAGACCACGCAAAGCAGTCCCACACCAAAAGCAGGAACATATCGTCCTCGATAGTTTTCACACTATCGGGGTCTTCAAGCAAGTCGTAGATATTTCGTGGCAAAGACAATGCAGGGGGATATTTTTCAACAAGCTCCTTGGGCAAAGCATAAAACAGCGTCAGCCACGAAAGATTGCTGCCCTGCGGTATTTCGATGATGCCGTCGGGAACAACGGCGAAAAAACTGTAGCGTAGGCTCATGGTCATCTCCTTCCAATCTGTTTTTCAATTATCGTTACGGTTATTGTAAGTACCCAACTTGGGAACTTACATCACCCGTAACAGTTTTCGTTACGTTTAAGCAAGTGGTAAAAATGTCCACTTGCGGTAAGTGTAACACCAGTATCGTTTCTGTTTTGGTGGTGGTCATTTTGACCACTACCATTTATCATAACACTTCCAACTTTTCGTTACGCTTATTGCAAGGTGTCAGCTTGGCACTTTGCAGTATCCGTAACGCTTTCCGTTTTCCGTTACGTTTATGCTAAGTGGTCAACTTGACCACTTACCTTATCCGTAACACTTCCTCGGTATGCTTTCTGGCGGCAGGCGTTGCAGCAGAACTTGGCATCTGACCGCTTCGGTGTGAATGTATTGCCGCAGGTCTGGCAGATGCGGTCTTTTCTCTCAAACTTTCGCCGCCACTTTAATTCCTTTTGATAACCTCGATTGCCGCAGAGAGAGTACAGACAATATTTCTTGGTATCAATCTGTGTGTAAAATTCTCTCCCGCAGCCTTTACAGTAGATCTTTCTGACTGCGAGTGTCGGGTCCTCACCGGAAACCTTCTTCGCATACAGGCTTTTCAGATAATCTTGATTGTTATATTCCCATTCGCTGTTCCAAATCATTCGTGCATCCTCCATGGCAAAAAATTAAGAGGGATTTCCAGACCCCTCTATAACAGAGGGCACGAGAAAGCTCGTTTTTTTCCAACTTCTCAAAAATTTTTTGAAATTTTTTATTTTTTTGCGATTAACATCGGAATCGAAGCGAAAGAAACGATATTGCAAATATTATACACGAAAAATGTGAATAAATCTATTGCTTCTAACGAGGACAAAAAAATAAGGTGGTATCTGAGCCGTAAAACTCGGATACCACCTTTGGTAAATCAATCAAGCGGCTTGTATTCCGTGACTGCTTTGAGGTAGGCTTCGGGATCACCGTTCAAGATAAGGTCTGCATATTCAAGTGGAGCATTATAGATCAAATAGTCCAGCTCTGACCGCTGATACATATTGTCGGCAACCTCGTTCTCTACGGCAATGGTGTCAATGGCGATCATGCTGCCATCGCTGAATTTCAGCTCCACACAAGCAGTGTCCATATTAAATTCACATGATGTAAGGCGTTTCATAGGTTTTACCTCCAAAATTTGATTATTGGAAGTATCGTAAGCGTGGGTTTTGATAGTGGTATCTTTAACTATGTGAAACCCCCGTTTCCCATTTTGAAACGGATTGTGCTGTTAGTCCCAATGCTTCCGCCAATTGTTCTTGCGTCATATTTTTTTGTTTTCGCAATTCCTTGATTTGATTTCCAAGAGTAAGTTCCATTCTATATCACCTCGCGGTTTTTGAATATCGTAAAGCTTTACGATATCAGTATAACATAGGCATATATCAAAATCAATCACGCGATTTTTGGATTTTTTCAACCAATCGTTAGAGTTTGGGGGCAATAAAAGCAAGAACCTTGAGCGCAAAAGCGCATCAAGGTTCACTGACAACATAAATCAAAAATATGGTTTGCCGCATTGTTGACATATTGGCATTTTGTAAACAACCCCCACGCAACCACAATACCAGCTCAAGCGAGCATCTTTTGCAAGGCCTCGTAAATGCCCTTCTCCGAAATCTCTCCAATTTCATATACAGGGTAGCTTTGCAGTTGTTCCTTTGCTGAGGAATAATTCGTTACCACGATCGGCTTTTGCAAAATTTTCGCTTCTTCCACGGCAATCGGTTTTCCTTCATGGCGAGACGGTTGGAGATAAATATTACACGCTTTCATATATGGATACGGATTTTGCTTGATTCCCAAAAAGGAGATATGCTGCTCCAAGCTGTACGCTTGCATCAGCGCACGAAGATTTTCTTTATCTGCCGCTTCTCCATCTCCGATGATATACCATTTGATATCGTGTTTTTCCGAAATAAGACGCGCAATCGCAGGGATTGCCATATCATACCCTTTTTGATGACAGATTCTGCCCACGGTTAAAAGTCGGACACCATCAAAATCATCTTCAAAATCAAAAGGTTCTTTTGCAAGGCGTAATATTTCTTCCGCATCGATGATATTTTCCATCGTCATAACCTTATCCGCGATTTCGGGAAGCGCGGTTTTAAGAGAATTTTCTATCTTTTTCGAAACGGTGATAACCTTATCACATTTAGAAAAATAATGCAGATAAAGCGCATCCTCTCGCGGGGGATTGGCATAATCAAAATGAAGCCATGCGATCTTTTTCTTCGCTTTGACCTTATCACACATATAAAACATGGTATGGTCGCCCCAATATGCAAGTGCTACGTCATATTCCTCATCCCAAGCAGGCATTTTTTTGAGAAGCTCACACCACATACGGTTGGAGGCGAAATCCTTTTCGGCAGCGGTCTTCGCCGTCTTTCTCCTTATCATATGAGGAAGCAAGCGAAAAGCCCGTAAGGGATTTTTCATGAGATATCTGCGTGCAATAATGCCCATGGCATTATCCCGATGGATGAGAAAAATTTCACCATCCTTACCCATTTCCAAAACACGGATTTCTTTTGGTACTTGAGAAAGAAAATCTCCTGTTTTCTTCGCAAGCAACAAATCCACATCATATTGATGATAATCGATCGCATGACGCGCAAAGGACAGAAAGGATTTTTCACTTCCCGCCGCCGCCATGGTGATACCGATGATGAGCATTTTCTTTTTCATACGTTCCATTCCCTTTTTTGAAAGCTGTATTATTATTTTATCAAAAATCGTTTTTTCTGTAAAGCGTGAGACGGTATTTTTCTTAAAAAAGCGCCAAAATTCTTGACATTTTTCTATTCTCATGCAATAATATTTTTATCATTCAGAAAAATTTGAAAGGATGTTTTCTTATGG
>JBGVLA010000003.1:0-11825 GCA_045124015.1 Eubacteriales bacterium
TGATAAGACCACGGATGGTGAGATCCGCGCGACCGTTTCCGTAAAAAATATCGGCGAAAAATATGCGGGCAAGGAAGTTGTCATGCTTTACAGCTCCTCTCCCGAGGGTAAGCTCGGCACCCCGAAATACGAGCTTCGCGCCTTTGCAAAGACTTCTCTCCTTGCGCCCGGTGCGGAAGAAACACTCACCTTGACTTATAAGATCAGCGATATGATGTCCTTTGACGATACGGGCGTTCTCGGAACCAAGGATTCTTGGGTCATGGACAAGGGAACCTTCACCGTTTCTCTCGGTAACAACGTCAGAACGCTGACTGCGATCGGTACGTTTGAAAATCCCGAATATACTGTATTCAAGACCTGTGTACATATGCCGACTGAGCTTGACAAGAGACTCACGGCAAGCGGCGAAATGGAAGAGCTTGAAACCATTCCGCTCGATCCCGAAGCAGGTGTTCCCGTAGATGCGTTCAACGCGACTACCATTGATGCTGAACAGTACTATAAAAAAGAGGAAAACCGCACCGTTTATCGTCTCCACGTGGCATCGACAGGCGTTTATACCATTATTATGAAGGCGAAAAACGCAATGCCCACATCCGTCGTTCTCAATCGTTTCCCCGTTGCCGACCCCGAACGTTTCTTTACGGAAAAGGGCGACGAGACCGTTTTGAACCTCGGTTCGATCGAATACGAATTCACATCCGAAGAGGGTACGGAAGCGCCGCTCGTTGAGCTTACTCTCATCAAGGACGATACCCCTGTGGAGATCTCTGCGACAGAACCGAGCTACGTTCAGGCAGGCAGATATACCGAATGTGGTCTTTGGGTCGCCAACCGTCCGTTCTTTGACGAAGAAGGCGTTTTGACACACGGTCGCGCACTTTCCAGAATGCACAGCCCCGGTCGATACGCACAGTATAAGCTCGACGTGAAAAAGGCAGGCAAGTATGACGTTCGTCTCCGTTTCAGCAACAGACACGAAGCGCTTGACCTCCATGACACATTCTCCTTCTTTATTTCCAACGTAACGCAGGATATCGAGCACGTTGTTCTCGAGCATACGACTGATGACGAAAGAAATCCCGTATACGCGACCTCAAAGCCGTTCTCCGTCGTGCTCCCTAAGGGCGAGATCTTCTTTAAGATCGTTTCCAAATCTTTCAATACCCCCATCACCGCTTATCTTAAATTCGTGCCCAGTAAGCGCAGAAGCGGTGTTAAGAAAAAGAGTTTTGTTCAGGAAGATACGAAGGTTGCGGAAAACGAGAAGCCGATCGTTCGCCGTTTGCTTCCCGAAATGATTGGTGAAATGGATTTCCGCCGCGTCATGAACGGTACGCTTTCGATGGATGATTTCGTAAACAGCCTTTCCGATAACGAGCTTGCAGTCCTTTCCTGCGGTAACGCAGAGGGCTGGATCGGTTATATCCCCGAAAAGGGTATTCCCGAGGCATATTGGTCCGATGGTCCCGTAGGTCTCCGTCAGCCGTTCAAGGTTACGGTATACCCCTCCAGCACCATGGTCTCCGCTTCTTGGAACACCGAGCTTTCGAGAGAATACGGACGCGCCATCGCGCATGAAGCGCATCTTTACAACGTTGACGTATGGCTTGCGCCTGCCATGAACATTCACCGCGACCCCTGCTGCGGACGTAACTTCGAATATCATTCCGAAGATCCGTACGTTACCGCAAAGATCGTTTCCGCGATGGTTGCAGGTTGTCAGGAATATGACGTTGCGGCGACCATCAAGCACTTCGCGGCAAACAGCACGGAATATCAGAGACTGCGCTCCAACAGCTGTCTTTCCGCGAGAGCATTCCGCGAAATCTACGCGAAGGCGTTTGAAATCGTTATCCATGAAGCTGACCCGTACGCGATCATGACCTCTTACAACTTCATCAACGGTATCAAGGTCTGTGAAGACCCGATGATCTGCAAGACCATCATGCGTGATGAATTCAACTACAAGGGACTTCTCATGACCGACTACGGTAACGACTCCGTTCACGTTCATGAGCTTGCCGCAGAGCATGATCTTAAAATGCATTTCGGCGATCCTCGAAGCGTTAACGCCGCACTTGAAGATGGTTCGCTTTCCAGAGAAAGCGTTCGCACTTGTGTAAAGCGCGTGCTTGAACTCATTTGGAAGACAGCGGGTAAGAAGATGTAATATTTTTTGAGCCTTGAACGGTTTTCCGTTCAAGGTTCATTTTTCATTGTCAAAAAATCCAAAAATATTATTGACAAATGAAAAGAATTCGTATATAATGAACTCAATAATGCGTTTGACGGGGAAAAAAGTCAAATCGTTTTGCTTGCAGAGAGCCATCGATCGGTGCGAGATGGTAGAAAACATTTGAGATAACTCCTCCCCAGAGCAGTCCTATCGAAAGGGTACTCCAAATAGATGGGAACGGCTTTCTCCCGTTATCGAGAAGCTGTGTTGAAAACGACACGGAATGAGTGGATGGTTTATCATCAAAAAGAGTGGTACCGCGAAGAATAGGTTTTGAAGCTTCGTCTCTTTTACATCATGGTTTCATGGTGTAAAGGGGGCTTTTTGTTTTGCGGTCGTTTTATGATCAAATAAACTTGGAAAGGAAACAGAATATGAACGGTTATCAGAAATATACAAAGCAATTTTTTCCTGCGGAAAACGTATCTGCGGATTGGATGAAAAAAACATATCTTGAAAAAGCGCCGATCTGGTGCAGCGTTGACCTCAGAGATGGCAACCAAGCGCTTATCGTGCCGATGAGCCTTGAAGAAAAATTGGAATTTTTTAAGTTGCTCGTCAAGATCGGCTTTAAGGAGATCGAGATCGGTTTCCCGGCGGCAAGCGAAACGGAATATGAATTTTGCCGTACACTGATCGAAAACGATATGATTCCCGATGACGTAACGATTCAAGTGCTGACACAATCCCGTGAACATATCATCGCCAAGACCTTTGAAGCGCTCCGCGGCGCAAAGCACGCGGTCGTGCATCTTTATAACTCCACCTCGGTCGCACAGCGCGAGCAGGTATTCAAAAAATCCAAGGAAGAGATCATCGAAATTGCAAAATTCGGTGCGAAGCTCTGCAAGGAATATCGCGCAAAAACAGAGGGACATTTCACCTTTGAATATTCTCCCGAAAGCTTTACGGGTACAGAACCCGAATTTGCGGCGGAAATTTGTAACGAAGTCATCGATATCTGGCAGCCGAACGAAGACGACAAGGTCATCATCAATCTGCCCGTAACGGTTTCCCATTCCATGCCGCACGTTTACGCAAATCAAGTCGAATATATGTGCAAGCATCTCCATAACAGAGAGAATCTGATCATTTCTCTCCATCCGCACAATGACCGCGGATGCGCCGTTGCGGACAGCGAAATGGGACTTCTCGCAGGCGGCGACCGCATCGAGGGTACGCTTTTCGGAAACGGCGAACGTACGGGCAACGTAGATATCATCACGCTTGCGCTCAATATGTATTCGCAGGGCGTTGACCCCGAGCTTGATTTCTCGAATCTTCCCGAAATCTGTGCTACCTACGAAAAGGTAACCCGTATGCACGTCTATGAACGTCAGCCGTATAGCGGCGCGCTCGTCTTTGCGGCGTTCAGCGGCTCGCATCAGGATGCCATCGCCAAGGGTATGCACTACCGCGAGGCACACGGAAACGGCATCTGGAACGTGCCGTATCTTCCCATTGACCCGACCGACGTCGGCAGAGTTTACGAAGCAGACGTTATCCGCATCAACTCCCAGTCGGGCAAGGGTGGTATCGGTTATCTGCTCGAAACCAAATACGCGCTCATTCTCCCGCCCAAGATGCGCGAGGTCTTTGGCTATCATGTCAAGAGCATTTCCGACCATGCGCATAAGGAGCTTTCTCCCGATGAAGTACATAACATCTTCCTTGAAAATTACGTCAATATTTCGGGTCATCTGACGGTCAAAACGGCAACCTTCCTGCAGGTCGAGGGTGGATTCATTGCCAATGTAGCGATGTCCGTGGACAACAAGGATTATAACGTATCCGCGCAGGGCAATGGTCGATTGGACGCGGTTTCCAACGCCATCAGCTCCGTTATGGGCAACTGCTATACGCTCGATAGCTATTCCGAGCATGCACTTGAGGACGGTACGACCTCGAGAGCCGCATCCTATGTTTCCGTCAAGGATAAGGACGGCAAGCTTACTTGGGGTGTCGGTATCCATAGCGATATCATGGAATCCTCCGTCAAAGCGCTCGTCAGCGCCATCAACCGTATGCTCGCTTGAATGATATTCAAGTTTGTTTTTGAACAATGTTCAAAGTGATATAGAAAGAAGGAAATAATCATGTCTATGACAATGACACAAAAGATTCTCGCCGCTCACGCGGGACTTGATAAAGTGGAGGCAGGCGAGCTGATCCTCGTTTCGCTCGACCGTGTGCTTGGCAACGATATCACCTCTCCCGTTGCCATTCGTGAATTTAATAAACTCGGCTATGATGCCGTTTATGATAAAACAAAAGTAACGATGGTCATGGATCATTTCGCGCCGAATAAGGATATCAAGGCGGCGATCCAGTGCAAGATGTGCCGTGATTTCTGCGCGGAAAAGGAAGTCGTTCATTTTTATGACGTTGGTCAGATGGGCGTTGAACACGCGCTTCTCCCCGAAAAAGGACTTGTCGTTTCGGGCGACGTCGTCATCGGTGCGGATTCCCACACCTGTACCTACGGCGCTCTCGGCGCATTCTCCACGGGTGTCGGTTCGAGCGATATGGCGTGTGGTATGGCGACGGGCAAGGCTTGGTTCAAGGTACCCTCTGCCATCAAATTCGTGCTTCATGGCAAGCTGAATCCGCATATCACGGGTAAGGACGTGATCCTCCATATCATCGGCAAGATCGGTGTGGACGGTGCGCTTTACCGTTCCATGGAATTTACGGGCGAGGGCGTTTCCGAGCTCTCCGTTACGGACAGACTCACCATTTGCAATATGGCGATCGAGGCGGGCGCGAAAAACGGCATTTTTGAAGTGGACGAAAAAACGCTTGCGTATATCGCAGAGCGTTCCGACAGAAAACCCGTCGTTTATAAGGCGGACGAGGACGCAGTCTATGACGAGGTCATCGATATCGACCTTTCGACCATCAAGCCGACCGTTGCGTTCCCGCATCTTCCCGAAAACACACATACCACCGATGAGATCGACGAGATCAAGATCGACCAAGTCGTCATCGGCTCTTGCACGAACGGCTATTACGAAAACATCAAGGAAGCCGCTGAGATCATGCGCGGCAGAAAGGTTGCGAAGGGCGTTCGCGCCATCATCATTCCCGCGACACAGGAAATTTATCTGCGCGCCATGAGAGAAGGACTTCTCGAAGTCTTTATTGAAGCAGGCTGTGCCGTTTCCACACCGACCTGCGGACCTTGTCTTGGCGGTCATATGGGTATTTTGGCACCGCATGAACGCGCCGTTGCGACCACCAATCGCAACTTCGTCGGCAGAATGGGCGACCCCACCTCTGAGGTCTATCTTGCTTCTCCCGCGGTTGCGGCGGCAAGCGCCATTCTCGGCAGAATCGCATCTGCTGACGAGCTGTAATTTCGGAAAGGAGTTTGTGTCATGAAATTTGAAGGAAAAGTCATCAAATACGGCGATAATGTCGATACGGACGTTATCATTCCTGCGCGTTATCTCAATACCATCGATAAAAAGGAGCTTGCCTCTCACTGTATGGAGGATCTTGACGCGGATTTTCAGAATAAAGTGAAAACGGCAAATATCATCGTGGCAGGCAACAACTTCGGCTGCGGTTCTTCCCGTGAACACGCACCTCTCGCCATCAAAGAAAGCGGTGTAACGCTCGTCATTGCCAAGAGCTTTGCGAGAATCTTCTATCGCAACGCTATCAATATCGGTCTTGCCATTTATGAATGTCCCGAGGCGGCGGAAGCCATCGCAGACGGCGACGAGGTCTTCTCGGATTCTGATCTTGGTATCATTGAAAACAAGACCACGGGCGCGACCTACAACACCAAGCCGTTCCCGGAATTTATTGCCAAGATCATCGCAGACGGCGGACTTATGGAAGCCATCAAAAAGGGAAATATTCGTTGAAAAGAGGAATGAATCATGAAACTGAACATTGCTTTGCTCAAGGGCGACGGAATCGGCCCCGAAATCGTAGATTCCGCCGTCAGAGTTTTGAATAAGATCGGGGAAAAATTTGGTCATGAATTTGTATTCACGCCGTATCTCATCGGCGGTGCGGCGATCGATGCGACGGGTGAACCGCTCCCGAAAGAAACCGTGGAGGGTTGTCTTGCTTCGGATAGCGTGCTTCTCGGCGCGGTTGGCGGACCGAAATGGGATACGCTCCCTGGAAATAAACGTCCCGAAAAGGCGCTTCTCGGTATTCGTGCCGCGATGGAGCTTTACACCAATCTCCGTCCTGCGCGCCTCTATCCTGCGCTGAAGGATGATTGTCCGCTCCGTCCCGATATCGTGGAAAAGGGCTTTGATATCCTCATCGTCAGAGAACTCACGGGCGGTATTTATTTCGGCGACCGCGGTTACCGCGAGGGCAAATACGGCGAGGAAGCATACGACACCGAATGCTACAGCCGTCTTGAAATTGAAAGAATTTGCCGTGCGGCGTTCGAAGCGGCGATGGTCAGAAATAAAAGAGTCATCAGCATCGATAAGGCAAATGTCCTTGAAACCTCTCGCCTTTGGAGAAAGACCATTCACGAAATGGCTGCCGAATATCCCGAGGTTACCGTTACGGATATGCTCGTAGACAATGCGGCAATGCAGCTCGTCCGCAACCCCTCTCAGTTTGACGTTATCGTAACGACCAATATGTTCGGCGATATCCTTTCCGACGAAGCCTCTCAGATCACAGGCTCCATCGGTATGCTCCCCTCGGCATCGCTCGGCGCGACGAAACGCGGTCTTTATGAGCCGATCCATGGTTCTGCGCCCGACATCGCGGGACAGAACAAGGCAAATCCGATTGCGACGATTCTTTCTGCGGCAATGATGCTTCGTTATGCGTTCGCGCTTGAAGCAGAAGCGCTTGCCATCGAAAACGCAGTTGACAAGGTCCTCGAAGCGGGACTTCGCACCGCGGATATCGCACACGGCGCGGATGCGCTGGGTACGGTCGAAATGACGGACGCGATTTTGAAGATGCTTTGATTTTATTGTACTTTTTACGGACGGATTTGATATCCGTCCGTTTTTGATGAAAAAATCCTTAATTTTGCTTGAAAGGTTGACAGAAAGCCATTTTTTAGGTGTACTATTCATGGTATCGCAAGCATGATATGGAAAGGAAATATATCTATGAAGCTGAAGACTATCAAAAAGACATACGAGGAAGTCATGGCGCTTCCGAAGAAAAAACATCAAAAGCCTTTGAAGCCCAATTTGTTTTTCCGCACGTTGCTCAAGACGGTTTCGCTTCCCGACCTGATTGCCACGCGCTTCTCATGCAATAAGATCGGCATGGAGAAGCTCGGAAAAAAAGAGCCGGCGCTCTTTCTTATGAATCATTCCAGCTTCATCGATCTTGAGATCGCGGCGAGTGTTTTGTATCCGCGCGCGTTCAATATCGTTTGTACGTCCGATGGCTTTGTGGGCAAGCATTGGCTCATGCGACAGATCGGCTGTATTCCCACGCATAAATTTGCCGCCGATTTGCAGCTCGTTCGTGATATGTCCTATGCCGTGAGAACGCTTCATTCTTCAGTTTTGATGTTTCCTGAGGCAGGATACAGCCTGGATGGTACGACGACGACGCTCCCCGAAACGCTTGGCGGTTTTGTCAAGCTTCTTGGTGTTCCCGTCGTGATGATTCGTACATACGGTGCATTTTCGCGCAATCCGCTTTATAATAATTTGAAGCGCAGAAAAGTGAACGTTTCTGCGGATATGGAATATCTGCTTTCTGAAGAAGAGGTCAAGAACAAATCGGCAAAAGAGATCAATGAGCTCCTCAAAAAAGCCTTTGCGCTTGACTATTGGCGTTGGCAACAGGAAAACCACGTGGAGATCAACGAGCCGTTCCGCGCAGAGGGCATGAACCGTATGCTGTATAAATGCGCCCATTGCGGCAAAGAGGGTAAGATGACAACGAAGGGCGTTGCGATCCGTTGCGAGGCGTGCGGTGTTATCCACACCTTGACGGAGGAAGGCTTTTTGCGTTGTGAAAACAAAAAACCGAAGTTTACGCATATTCCCGATTGGTTTGCATGGGAAAGGGAAGAGGTCAAAAAGGAGATTTTGGATGGCTCGTATCGTCTGGAGATTCCCGTCGATATCTGCATGATGGTGGATGATGCCCACGTATATAGCGTTGGCGAGGGTACGCTTACCCATACCGTTGACGGCTTCCATCTTGTTGGATGCGAGGGATTGCTCGATTACAAGCAATCACCCATTGCATCGTATAGCCTCAATTCCGATTTTTATTGGTATGAGATTGGCGATATCATTTGCATCGGCGATTCCAGAACGCTTTATTATTGCTTCCCGCAGACCGAGCAGGATGTCGTTGCGAAAACGCGCCTTGCCGTAGAGGAGATTTATAAGATCAAAAAACAGGAAAGGACGGATATACAATAACCCAAGCAGGGCGGGGTATCCGTATTCCACTTTCCGTGAATTCTTAAATATTTCTTAATCCCCTTGACAAACAAGGGGATTCTTGTTATAATCTAACTGTACTAACATAGATAGGACAGTTATGATACAGAAAGGAGTATGAACGATGCTTGTCATTGATAAATTTTCGCGCAAGCCCATTTACGAACAGATCATAGCGGGGATCGAACGCGAAATTCTGACAGGGATTTTAGCCGAGAGAGAACAGCTTCCCTCGATCAGAGAGCTTTCCGTAAAGCTTGGCATCAATCCCAATACGATTGCAAAGGCATTTTTAGAGCTTGACCGCGCAGGCGTGATCATTTCGAGCCAAGGCAGAGGTTGCTTTGTGGCGGCGGACGCCATCGAACGGATACAAGAGCGCTTCATTCCGAAGATCGCAGAGATCAGAACCTTGGCGGCAGAGCTTGCAAGCGCGGGCATTGACGAAAAGACCGTGCAAGCCGCAGTTCATGCGGCGTATGAAGAAAATTTCAGAAAGGATGAGAACTTATGATCAGTGCAAAAAACATAACGATGAAATTTGATGATTTCACAGCGTTGAACCACTTAAACTGTGAAATTCCCGATTCTTGTATATATGGACTCGTCGGCAGCAACGGCGCAGGCAAATCTACGTTTTTGCGCCTCATCAGCGGCGTCTATAAGCCCTACGAGGGTACGATCACCGTGGACGGCGCGCCGATTTGGGAAAATCCCGAAATCAAGAGTCAAATCATGTACGTCCCCGACGAGCTTTATTTCCTCCCCCAATCCAATATGAAAACGATGGCGAAGCTTTATGCTGCGGCATACAAGAGCTTTTCTTACGACCGTTTCCATGAGCTTACCAAGACCTTCGGTCTGAATCCTGAAGCAAACATCAATACCTTTTCAAAAGGTATGAAGCGTCAAGCGGCGACGATCCTCGCGCTTTCCACGATGCCGAGATACCTTTTCTTCGACGAGACCTTTGACGGACTTGACCCTGTGATGCGAAATCTTGTCAAAACGGTCATTTATAATGACGTTTGCGAACGCAAAACGACGACCATCATCACGTCTCATTCGCTCCGTGAGCTTGAAGATACCTGCGATCAGCTCGCACTTCTTCATAAGGGTGGTATCGTCTTTGAAAGCGATATTCAAAATCTCAAGACCTCGCTCTTCAAGGTGCAGGTCGCTTTCCGCGAAGCGTTTGACAGAGATCGCTTTGCCGATTTTGATATTTTGAGCTTTACCAAATCGGGCTCCGTGGCGACGTTCATCACCCGCGGCGAAAAGGACGTTACAACGGAAAAGATTCGCGCAATGAATCCCATCCTGCTTGACGTTTTGCCGCTGAATCTCGAAGAAGTCTTTATCTACGAAATGGAAGCGCTCGGCTACGCTTTCAAGGATATTATGTGAAAGGAGCGTTCATTTTATGAAGAAACCGATTTTTTCAGGTAAACTCTACGTGCAAAGCCTGAAAAAGGTACGCACACTTGGCATCGCGGTCATGATCGCCGTCGTGCTTCTCAATATGTTCTTGCCCATCATGGGTATCATCAACAGTGTTCAAACGGACAGACGGCATGAAGCACATCTGCAAGAGATAGAAGATCAAATAAAATATTACGAAGAACACCCCGAGGAAGCCTTTAACGATTATTATAATCTCAACTACTATACGGAATATCTCGAAAGCATCAAAGACGAGCCGAGAGAGCCACAGCCCGTTGAGGATTATGAATTTGCGCCGTTCCTTTGGGCAATGATGGGCTTTGCGCCGCTTCTCGTGATCGCCATGTTCTCGTTCCTCAATGAACGCAAGCAATCCGACTTTTATCATTCCTTGCCGCAGATGCGCGTTTGTATGTACCTTAGCATGGTCGCCGCCATCTTCACTTGGCTCATCGGCGTTATCGTTGTCAGCGTCGGTGTCAATGCCTTGCTTTGGAGCTTTGCGAAATATTATACCTTTACCTTTGGAACGATCCTTTCCAATATCGCATTTTATTTCGTTCTCGGACTTTTCATGTCGGGCTCGCTCGCGGTTGCGATGATGATCACCGGCACGACCGTTTCCAATCTCCTTATTTATGCGTTTCTCATGCTCTTCCCGCGTTATCTTTATACCCTTTTCTTGGGTTCTTTGTCATCTGCGATTGATATCTTGCCAAATGTCGAAGAATTTGCGACGATTCTTTCCTTTGAACGCTTCCTCCCGCTTTCTTGGGCAGACGGCGCGATCTTCCGCACCGGCAACGGGCTTTGCCATGACGGCGGTATGCTGATTTATTCCGCCATTATCGGTATCTTGATGTTTGCGCTTGCGGGCTTCCTGTATCACATCCGCAGAAGCGAAAGCGCGACAAAGAGCGCACCGAACGAGCTTTTCCAGCATATCTACCGCACGGCATTCACAACGGCAATGGCAATTATGATCCCGTTTGCCATCATCTTGGACGGTCTGAATGAACTCGTGATCTTGCTGATCATGTTGGTTCTCATCGTTCACGTTTTGTATGAGCTTCTGACGACCAAGAAGATCAAAAAGATGGTAAGATCTTTGCCGCTTATTTTCATTCCGCTTGCTTTGGCGACCGTTTTCGGACTCAGCGTGCTTGGTGCAAGGGCGTACGTATATAGCGTTCGTCCCGATGCGGATGACGTAAAGAGCGTTTCCTTCTCGAATTATAACTTCGTAACCTATGGCGAATACATGATGGAAGATAAGGAATTTGCGAATAAGGACGCAGTACGCTTGGCACTGCAAGGTCTCTATAATGAGCTTGATAACAGAGAGTATCCTAAGGATGGTACGGTTCAGCACCTTACGATTGAATATACGCTGAAAAGCGGCAGAAAGATCGCCCGTTACGTTTGGCTGACCGATACGGAATGGAAACAGCTCTGCATGATGGATGATATGTATCTCGAGCTTCCCAAGGATGAAGAGATCACGGGTATGACGATCGATCCGATGCCGGGCATTTATGTTAACGACAGTTACGCTGGCTGGTCGAGCGTTGGAGAAATCACGGATGTCTATACCAAAGAGCCGATCTTTGACGAATATGGCTTTGAACTCAAGGCGGAAGATGCTGTCGCCATGCAGAAAAGAATCTGGAATCTTTTCAAGGAAGAATATGCAGCGCTTTCAAACGAGAAAAAGGCAGAGCTTTTGTTTTATTCGA
>JBGVLA010000004.1:0-7113 GCA_045124015.1 Eubacteriales bacterium
AAAAATTCTGACGGCTCTTGGAGTACTCATGCGATAGCAAACTGCAACGTATTCACATTCATCGAGCGTAGAGGCCGCAGGGTCAGGGAAAACCGTATCCGGCGCAGGATTTTCAATTAAGATCTCCGCATCGCCGAAATCGCCCATGCCCACCGCGACCTTCCAAACAGCCGAACCACAGAGATGCAACCGTCTTTCATTCACCGCGTTTTTTGTCGTCAAATCGTTTCCATGAACGACGTATCGAACCACGCGTTCGCGAAGCGCGGCTTTTTCCGTGTCCTTTTCCCCTCTTGCAGAAAATTCAAAATCGGGCGCCTCCGCTTCGATTTGACTTTCCACGTGCAGATAAGCGTCGGGAACGGAAGCAGGCACCCAAGGCAAATCCATAGAAGAAAGGAATTCGCCTGTTTGCTTTGCCGTTTCATGCGTTCCGTCATAATACGCACGCATTTTTCGCCAATAATCTGAAATACCGCTTTTGGCGGTTTTGGCTTCCTCCAAAAGCTTCGCAAAACGTCGTTCACGTTCACCTGCATCCATGAACGCCGTCTTTTGATTTTGAGTCATATTCTCACTCCTTTCCTATGCACTTTTTCTTTTCGGAGAAAGAAAAAGGTGCCAAAAAGAAAGCATCCTGCACTTTTCTTGCCGTCAAGAAAAGTACCAAAAGAACCGCAAGCGCCGCGCGCTTGACCGAAATCGTGCTGAATTTTCCCTGCTCGCCTTCTACGGCAATACCCTCAACCTGAGAAAATTTATAATAATTTGAAATTTGCTCAGCAAATTTCTACCTTCATATTCCGCTTTATGCGGAATATATCATTCGCGCATAGCGTGAATATCACTTTGACGAAGTCAAAATATCATATTTCGCCTATGGCGAAATACATCATTACAATGTTGGCAATGTAACATTGACAACATTGTTTCGTGGATGAGGTGTTTCCTTCATCTCTCTCTTTTTTGTCGTTTTCCTCGAAAAAGCGTATATTTTTCCTCTTTTTTCGCTTCAAAAGGGCAAAACGAAGCAAAATACCGTAGTGCATCGGGCGCATGAGTAATCTCATGCGGTTCTGTGGAAACGTCCCCTGTTTTCGTGGAATCATACTGTAAAAGAGGCAAACAACGAATGAGATTCCGGCAATTGCGAAGGATCACAAGCGACGGTATACCATCCCTTTGTGCAAGCCATTCCTTGAGCGCCAGCCAACCGTCCACACGGGAGGGAGATAATTTCGTAAAATAGACACCTCCCTGTGCGAAGATATCCGCCGTTGAGCGTCCGCTGTCGCGGCTTCTGCTCCAAAGGTCGGCAGGAGCGATCACGATCATATCATCGGTCAATTTTTCCTTGATTTTTCGGGCGGCAACGCTGACGATGAGATTATTTTCATAAATTTCATCGTAAACGACGGCGCGCCCATCGGGCAAGACCGCAATAAAAAGTGCCGCGAGCATATCGAGTCCATAGTCCACCGCGCAATAAAGCCTTGCGTTTTGAGGGATAGTGAATGAGGAACAAACGTGCAATCTTTCATCAAATTCCGAGAAAAACTGTCCCGAAAAGACATCCCATCGACCAAGAAGCCACGCCGCGCGAAGTGCCTCGGGGAGAGCCTCCAATCGTTTCACATAATCGGGGTCATCGCGCATCAAAGCGTCGTTATCATAAACAGAAGCGGGGATAAAGCGATAATCCTCGGGGTTTTCCCCTTTTCGGTATTGTTTATCGATAAAAAGGCGCTTGACCCAACCATGACCGACCCCACCGGGGTTGCAAGTCAGATACATTCGTTTCGGAAAATCATTGACCCCACGCACCGAAGCGGAAAGCACGAGAAACATTTCTTCATCGATCTGTGTTGCCTCGTCAATGGCGATCACGTCAAACTGCAAGCCTTGATAACGGAGCAGATCGCCGTGGTCGGCGAGATATCCGAGGAGCAAGGTCGAACCGCAGAAAAACTCAAAGCATTTATCGCGTTCATGATATTCCGCCATCGGATTTCGACCGCAAAGAAGCGAAAGAAGCGGACGGATATGGTTTTCCCGAAGCTCGGGAAAGCTTCTTCTGACCAAAAGTACGCGGATTCCGGGATATCTGAGGCAAAGCAAAACGAGCTTATACCGAAGCGCAAAGCTTTTGCCGCCGCCTCTTGCCCCGCCGTAAGCGGTATATTTCGCATCGGAGAGGAAAAACTCTCTTTGTTTTATCGTCGGTGAAAAATTCAGCGGAAATATCTCATTTTGCAAGGCTTTCCGCCTCCTCCGACATGACGACCGTTACGGTATCGGGCAAATCGCTTTTTTCGCCCCAACCGAAATGCTCCTTGAGGATCGCAAGCGCGAGCGTGCCGTTGATAGCGCCCGAGATGCTGTTTTCCTCGATATACGCCTCGATCTTCAGCAGTGCCATTTCCACGGCATCAGAAAAACATTTGTTCTTCTTAAAATTTTCAAAATCGCGTTTCGTGATACCAACAGCAAGACAAAGCCCCGAAATGGTATACGGACGCTTCTTTTTCTTTCGGCAAACGGCGCACTTTTCATCGCCAAAATCGACCGAGCAGGTATCGCAAGAAGCGGAAGCCATACCGTTATCGCAATCTCGAAAATATGCCGCCGCACGCTTGGCGAAAATACTGGGTTCTATCTTATCTTTCTGTACTCTCGCCATCAGTAACCGCAGTCAAAGCGTTCGGAATCCTCTGCGGATTTTGCAAATTCAAACATATGTTCTTCCGCATATTCCGACCAACAATCACGATGGATTCTGTCGCCGTTCGCCGTAATCACAAGCGCATCACGCGTACTGTAAATCGCAAAACCGCAATGATCGCAATATGCCAAAACATTTGCTTTTTCCGAGGAAATTGCTTCCTCGTCGCGTTCAAAATCTTCATTCATCATATTTGACCGCCCTCCTTTCAAGTTTTTTACAATAGGAAATTGCTCGAGATCGACCTCACCGTTTATCCATACGCTAACACACGTCAAAGTGCAATAGGCGAGCAACCTCCGACGGGCGTTGCCCGTTTTCGTTCCCTGTGCCTGCATTATACCACACGAACATTTGTTTGTCAATATTTTCAAAAGACTCTTACCCGACCTTTCCCCCTCTTGCTCCCCACTTCTTCACTCTTCACTCTTCACTCTTCACTCTTCACTCTTCACTCTTCACTCTTCACTCTTCTGCCTTCCCCTGCGTCAGCAATAGGGGAAGGGGGACCGTTTTGCCCGCAAAACGGTGGATGAGGTGTTTCCTTTTCTTTTCTCCTGTTCACTGTTCACTTTTTACTCTTCTTTCCTTTTCTCCGTAGGGGCGATTCACGAATCTCCCGCTTTTCTCCCAAAAGGCACCATTAGCGTAAGCTGACTGAGGGCATGTGGGAAACAATTTTGATAAGAACAAAATATCCCGACAGATCAAATCTATCGGGATATTTTTGCAAATATTCATATTAAATTTTACAGTTTTCTTAAATTATCGATTCTTTCGGGGTTTTCAGATGATGCCCATTCCCTCAGCATATCGCAAGGGAACTTTGAACATTTTCCGCAATGCTCTTGATTTTTTTGTGCATTACACTTGTATAGATCACATTCTCCCCAAAAGACTTTACCCTCGATCGTTTTACAGCCTTTACAATTTTGTTCTGCTTTGAATTTACAAGAATCACAATCAATTCCGCAAACACTATAATTTGCCATATGATATTTTCCTCCAAATTTTTGATTACGCCATTATATAATAAACGATATATACCTAAAAATCAAAGGCTACGATTACTCCTCCCTCGGCTTCATGGGATTCACATACGCGGTATAATTGGTATAATAGACCACCTTACCGGGTACTGCCCCCGAGGGCTTTTTGACGTTTCTGACCTCTGTATAATCCACCGCTACGTTTTCACCCTCACGGAAGCCCGAATAGTAAGCCGCCGCGGCAGCCGCTTCGGTGAAATCCTGTGCATCGGGGTCTTCTCCGATATCGCAGACCATGATAACGTGTGAACCGTGTCCACCCTTCACATGGAACCACCAATCGGATTTTTTCGCAAATTTGGTGGTCAGATAATCGTTTTGCATATTGTTTCGTCCAACGTAAAATTCACGTCCCAGCGTCGTGAGATAACGGCGCAAGCCCTTGTCGGGTCTATCCTTTTGTTTTTCTTTCGCGCCATTTTTGGAAACGTAACCCGAATGAACGAGTTCCGCACGAATACCGCCAATATCCTCCTCGTTTTCCACACGGCTCATGGCTTCTTCCACCGATTCCAGATAGGAAAATTCCTCTTTTGCCTTGGCGATCTGTTCGGTCAGATATTGCTTCGCGGTCTTGAGTTTTGTATATTTTTTGTAGTATTTTGCCGCATTTTGAGAGGGCGTGATCTTGCTGTCAAGTGGAATCTTCACGGTTTCGAGTTCTTCGCTGTAATAGTTCGTTACCTCGCAAAAAGCCGCTTTTTTCTGCAACATATAAATGGAAGCGGTGATGAGATCGCCCCATAATTTATAGGTATCCATCTCATCGCATTCCTTCAGCTCTGCTTCGAGCTGTGGTATTTTTCTGCCCAATTTATTCTTGGCGGAAGTGATGATGCTTTCCATATCATGGCAACGGGAACGCATGGAAGCGGCTCTTTCACGAGCGCCGAAAAAGCCGTCAAAAAGTGCGCCAAAGGAAGAAAATTTCGTGATTTTTGCGGCTTCTCCATATTGTTTTACGTCAAAAAAGCAATATTCAAAGGGCGTTCCGTCCTCGTGAGCGAGCATAACGGGGGAAAAATCATGACTTTCGATTCCCTCACGAAACGCTTTCAGTGAGCGCCACATCACGTCTGTGCGTGCAATATCCGCAATTCTCATGCCAAGCACGCCTGCGCGATCTGCGATCTCTCTTGCCACGAGAGGAGAGATTCCTTGGAACGAATCGAGGATGAATTTTTCTGCATTTCTCTCCGCTGGGTAAGCCAAAAGCACCTGCTCAAATTCCGCACCCGTAACCGTCATGGGGTCGACTTTATTTTGTGTAGGCGGAAGCTCATATGCCATACCGGGCAAGACCTGACGTTTGGAGCTTGTGGTAAAATCCACGCTTTTCAAAGCGCCGAGGACCTTTTTGCCCTCTCCCTTTTCTTCCGCAAAAACGAGATTGCTGTATTTACCCATGATCTCCGTGATCAAAAACTTTTTGCAGGCAAAGCCAAGCTCATCGTAAGCGGAAAGCTCCATTTCAATGACACGTTCAAAGCCGTGCATACGAAATGCGGCGATCACAGCCCCTGTCAAATGCTTTCTGAGCTGCATACAAAACATCGGCGGTGTTTTCGGGTTTTCACGAGCACCCTCTGTGATACAAACTCTCGCCCCCGAAGCCGATGCAGAAAGGAGCAATTTTCGGCTTCCGCCTCTGCCGCGGCAAAGAAGCACGATCTCATCATTTGACGGCTGATAGACCTTTTCGATCTTCGCGCCCACGAGCGTTTCGGAAAGCTCATAGGTAACGGCTGCCGCCATTCCGGCATCAAATGCCATAGTATTTCACCTCTTTTTTATTTTCTGATTCTTTTTCATCATTTTATCATACGTCTGCCCACTCTGTCAACGATAACGGGCGTTTCCGCAAGCCAAAGGAATCTCACAACCTCACACCCTGCGCGGATATTTGCGGGAACACGGGTGAGGATCTCCCTTTTTTCCTCCGCAGAAACGGTCTGCGTATGTAAAAAATCGGGAAGTCTTCTTGTTTCACCAAGCAGGAAATCAAGCGCAAGACGCTCTCTGACCTCCTCGATATTCACGCTTGCAAGCGTTTGGGCATACTCGAAAATAAGGCGAAACGCCTCGGTCTGCGGAAGTCTTGCGATCTCCGTACAAGCAAATCTTTCTTCGGCAAAGGCACGAAGCCCATCAAAAAAGCCAAATGCAGACCCACTCGCAAGGGGGAGATACGGAAACGTATGGTCAAATTTTCCGCTGTTTGAGAAGCGGTCGTTCATCGCGTCGATGGCGTGAAGTCTTGTGATATCGGAAAAAGACAGTTCATTTGTCTTCAGCACTTGATACGGTGGATACGGCGAATACACGATGCCGTATTTCTCCGCATCGCGGCGCATTTTCGAACCCTTGAGAAGCTTCAAAAAGCCAAGCTGAAGCACGTCGCAAATGCCATAAACGTCATCAAAGGATTTTCCGAAGCGCGTAAAATCCTCATACGGAAGCCCCGCGATCAGATCGGCGTGAAGATGCAGATTGTGATGCTCATGGAGCGTTTTCAAGGCATTCAAGGTCTTTTCCGTGTCAAGTCTTCGGTCGACCGCCGAAACGGTATCGGGATTGGTGCTTTGCACACCGATCTCAAGCCGAAACTTCCCTTTCGGCGCATTTCGGAGGATCTCAAAGGATTCCGCATCCAAAAGCGCCGCCGAGACCTCAAAATGATATTCTTTTGTATAAGCATCGCTCGAAAGCGCGCGCCAAATGGCTTTTGCGCGTTCCTTGTTAAAATTAAAGGTCCTATCCACCAACTTTACGGTACGGATGCCGTCAAACTGTTCAAAGCGCAAAAGGTCGTCAAGCGTTTTTTCGAGCGTTTTGGCGCGAATGCCCTCCGTAACAGAGGAAAGGCAATACGCGCAGGAAAACGGACAACCGCGCACCGATTCATAATAAACAAGCCCATGCGGTCTTTCGCCGATACGGTCGTAATAGATACCACTTTCCGCAAAATTCGCATACGGCATGGGCATAATGATCTTGGGAATCTCTTTCCCATCGGCAAAAGCCTTGCAAAGCGCAGGAAACGCTTCCTCACCCTCGCCTGTGATGATATGGTCAATATAAGGATGCGACTCAAAAAAGCTCTTATCCTCAAAACTTACCTCAGGTCCGCCGAAAACGATCTTTGCCTTCGGCAGGAGCGCATGGACCTCGGACGCAAACTGCATCATTTCATTCACGTTCCAGATATAAACGGAAAAACCGTAAACATCTGCCGCCTCACGCACGAGACTTTCCAAAACAGCAAGTCTCGTATCCTTCAGACTTTTTTCAATGATGACCGTTTGAATGCCAAAATCCGCAAGGGGGGGGGGGGGGGGGGGG
>JBGVLA010000005.1:0-5230 GCA_045124015.1 Eubacteriales bacterium
CACGGCGACGATAAGCTGATGGTCCGCGCACGCACCGCATTCCTTGACGCAGGCTTTTATGATGCGCTCCGCGACGCCGTCACAAAGGAAGTTCTCGCCCATGCGGAAAAGGGTGTCACACTCCTTGATGCAGGCTGTGGCGAGGGTTTTTATACCGCGCACATCCGCCGCGCGCTTCTTGATGCGGACAAAGAGCCGTCCATTTATGGTATCGACGTTTCAAAGGATGCCGTCCATGCTTGCGCTGTGCGTGACAGAGGCATTCGTCTGGCAGTAGCCAGCATCTTCGACCTTCCGAAAGAAAATGAAAGTGTGGATATCCTCATCAACCTTTTTGCCCCTTATGACGCCGCAGAATTTTCTCGCGTCTTAAAGGAAGGTGGTACGCTCATCCGCGTATTCCCTCGCGAACGTCACCTGTGGGAGCTCAAATGCGCCGTCTATGATACCCCCTATGAAAACGAGATCGATACCCTTGTCCTTGAAGGCTTTGTCATGGTCAAAAAGGACTTTATCTCGTTTCCCTTGCATCTCACATCCGGCGCTGAGATCGATTCCCTTTTCAAAATGACGCCTTATTATTACAAAACGAGCCGCGATGGCCAAGCTCGTTTGGCTGCTCTCGAAAATTTGCAAACACACGCGGAATTTTATCTTGTCTTTTATAAAAAAGCATAACTTTATTCCGTCTTATATCAAACCAAAACTTGACATTCCATGTTTTTCATGGTAAAATAGTTTTGTTCATATTTACGAAAGGAGGTAGAATCATGTCGAATACCAATGATAATGATACACAGTTTGAAGCCCTGTTTTCCAATCTGCTGAAATTTTTCTTCATCTTCGTCATTCTCGTCGTGATCATTCTTGCGATCCACTTTTCAGGGTTCTTGAATTTTGACACGCCTACCTCTTCCACAACAGGTATGTCGATCCAAACGATTCCGACGACACCCATCGAAACAACGGCAACGCCCACCACGGTAACAACGCCCGGTGAAACGACCGAGAAAGAAACCACAACGCCGGAGCCGATCTCCACACCGACACAAACCACAACGGTCATGACGACATATCCCCCTGCAACCGTTCCCACCGCATCCACAAACATTCCTACGACGACTACGCTCGCAACAGAACCCACCACGCAAACGACATCGAGCATTCCGCCGACGCCCGTCGACCCGATGGACATCAGCGATGAAGCGATGGAAAAACTGATCGAGGTTCGCTATCTTTCGATCCACGACGATTCCCGTCCCGGATATAAGCTTTGGAGCGTTAAAAATATCGTTGTGCATTACGTTGGCAATCCAGGCTCTACAGCCGATCAAAACTGGCGCAACTTTGAAAACAATAAGCCGAGCACCAGTGCCCATTTCATCATTGGTCTCGATGGCGAGATCATCCAGTGTATGCCTCTTGATGAGGTAGCGTGGGCGATCGGAACCCGAGAAGGCAATTATACCTCCATTTCGATCGAATGTTGCCATCCCGACGAAACGGGTAAATTCACCGACGCTACATACGAATCTCTTGTTAAGCTTGTTTCGTGGCTCTGCAAAAAGACAGGGCTCGGAAGAGACGACGTGGTTCGCCATTACGATTATCCGCGTCAAGCCAGCTGGGGCGTATGGCATAAGGAATGCCCTCTTTACTACGCAAGCAACAGCGACCCCGAATCCCACGAGCGTTGGGAAGATTTCAAAAACGATCTCATCATAGACGACTAAAATACCGTGATATCCTCACGGTATTTTTTCATAGAAAGGATATTTTATGGAAAACGTACTCATCAGCGCCTGTCTGCTCGGTGTTTCCTGCCGATACGACGGACTTTCAAAGCCCCTCGACGCAAAGATCATCGAAAATTTGAGATCGCGTTATCACCTGATCCCCATCTGTCCCGAAATTTTCGGAGGACTCCCAACGCCGCGTATCCCTGCGGAGATCCAAGCAGACCGCCGCGTATTACGCAAAGACGGAAAAGACATCACCGATGAATACAAAAAAGGCGCAAAGGAAGCGCTTCGGCTTGCCAAGCTTTTTGATTGCAAGCTTGCCATCCTCAAGGAACGAAGTCCCTCCTGCGGAAGCGGCGTCATCTATGACGGCTCCTTCACAGGAAATAAAATAAACGGCGACGGCATCACCGCAGAGCTGCTGAAAAAAGAAGGCATCCGCATCATCGGAGAAAGTGAGCTATATCATGCGTAAAGATTGGTATTTTGTGTCTGAAAACACGATTTGCGATATCCGCGTTGTCGGCGTGCTTGTCAAAAATGGCAAAATCTTTGTCCAAAGAGAACAAAACGGCAATGAATACGCTCTCCCGGGAGGACATATCCAAATCGGAGAAACCTTAGAAGAAGGGCTGATACGGGAATACAAAGAAGAAACAGGAACAGAAATTATTTGCCGCCGTATGCTTTGGAGCGAAGAATGCTTTTTCGAATGGAACGGCAAGCAAACGCATAATCTCTCCTTCTATTATCTGATCGACGGTGAAATCCCCGATAACGGAACATTTATATCTCATAAAGACAACGGCAACATCGAGGTCGGATGGCTGTCAATCGAGGAAATTCAAAACATCACCATATACCCCGAATTTCTCAAGCAGGAAATTTATCATTTGGATTCCCCCATCAAACATTTCATTACAAAAGATTAAAGCCGCAAATTTGCGGCTTTTTTCATTCTCCCCTTGACAAACACTCACAAACGTGATAACATATGAACAGATTTTCATATGTTCAAAAAAGGAGACTTGCTTCATGTCCGAAATTCATGATATCGAAAAATGCGAATTTCTTTGTCTGCACGAAGATGCTGTGCGCGAAGTGCGCGAAAAAATGCCCGACGAGGATACCCTCTACGACCTTGCCGAATTTTTCAAAATCTTCGGCGATTCCACACGCATCCGCATTCTCTATGCCCTTTTTGAGCGAGAGCTGTGCGTTTGCGATATCGCAGGGCTTCTGGGGCTTACCCAAACCGCCGTTTCTCATCAGCTCCGCATTTTGAAAGCCAACAAGCTCGTCAAAGCACGACGAGACGGCAAAACCGTTTTCTATTCCCTTGACGACGAGCACGTCCATGATATTTTGAATATGGGCATCGAACACCTCTTTGACTAATCTATTTTAACCGAAAAAGGAGAACCACCATGAAAAAAGTTTACAAGCTCGAAAACCTTGACTGTGCCGTATGTGCCGAAAAAATGAAACGCGCCATTGAAAAGATCGACGGTGTTGAATCCTGCGAAGTCAGCTTCCTCATGCAAAAGCTCACCATCGTTGCGGACGAATCCAAATTGGATGAGATCATCAAAAAAGCAGAAAAAGCCTGCAAAAAGGTCGAACCCGATTGCAAGATCCTCTACTGATATATAAAAACCCGTAACGGAGAGATATCGTTATGACCAAACGCCAAAAAAAGAAGCTTTTTCGCATCGTGATCAGTGCCGTTTTGCTTTTCGCTCTGATACTTTTCGGAGACATAATCCCCGAGCTTTGGTATCTGCATACAGCGCTGTATCTCCTTCCCTACGCCGTTATCGGCTGGGATATCCTTTGGAAAGCCATTCGTGGTATCTTCCGCGGACAATTTCTGGATGAAAATTTTCTCATGAGCATCGCATCCGTCGGTGCATTCATCATAGGCGAATATCCCGAAGCGGTCGCCGTAATGCTTTTTTATCAGGTCGGCACACTCTTTGAGGAATACGCAGTCGGAAAATCCCGAAAATCGATCGCCGCACTGATGAACATCCGTCCTGATTTTGCAAATGTGGAACGAGACGGAGCGATCTCGGAGGTCGACCCCGATGAGGTTCTCATCGACGACGTCATCGTCGTTCGTGCAGGCGAAAAGATTCCGCTTGACGGTATCATCATCGAGGGCGAAACAAGCGTCGATACCGCCGCGCTGACCGGTGAATCTCTGCCCCGTGATCTTTCTGTGGGCGATGCCGTTGTCAGCGGAACGGTCAACCTTTCCGGCAGGATCCGCGTTCGTGTAACACAGATCTTCGGCGAATCCACCGTTTCAAAGATCCTTGATCTTGTGGAAAACGCCGCCGCCAAAAAAGCAAAAACCGAAAATTTCATTTCCAAATTTGCTCGCTTTTATACCCCCATCGTCGTCATTTGCGCCGTTCTTCTCGCGGTCATACCCTCTTTGATCACGGGTGAATGGTCCGTTTGGCTCTATCGTGCGCTGAGCTTTCTTGTAACGTCCTGTCCTTGCGCACTCGTCATTTCCGTGCCACTCAGCTTTTTCGGCGGCATCGGCGCGGCTTCCAAGCAGGGCATCCTCATCAAGGGCGGCAACTATATGGAAGCGCTTTCCCGTTTGGAAACCGTTGTTTTCGATAAAACAGGCACGCTTACAAAAGGCACTTTCCGCGTAATCGCGCTGTATCCCACCGAAAACAAAACGGAAGAAACGCTTCTCGAATACGCCGCGCTTGCGGAAAGCAACACGCACCACCCCATCGGTATATCGATCAGAGAAGCCTATGGCAAAAAGATCGAAGAAAGCAGGATCGCTTCCGTAACCGAGCTTGCAGGAAAAGGCATTTCTGCCGTCATCGACAGAAAGACCGTCCTTGTCGGCGGCGAAAAGCTGATAAGCGAGCATAAAATCGACTTTACTCCCGTTTCGGATATCGGCACAGCCGTTTATGTGGCGATCGACGGCACATTCTGCGGTGCGCTCGTCATCTCCGATGAAGCCAAAGCCGATGCCAAGGATGCCGTATGCGCACTTCGCACACTCGGTGTTCGAAAGACGGTCATGCTCACGGGAGATAACGAAGCCGTAGGACGCGCCATTGCCGATTCTCTCGGACTTGATGAAGTCTATGCAGAGCTTCTTCCTGCCGATAAGGTCGATAAAGTCGAAGCACTCCTTTCTCAAAAAACAAAAAAAGGCGTACTTGCGTTTGTCGGAGACGGCATCAACGACGCCCCCGTGCTTTCCCGCGCCGACCTTGGTATCGCTATGGGTGCCATGGGCTCTGACGCGGCAGTTGAAAAGAGCGACGTTGTCATTATGGACGACGATGTAGCCAAGGTTCCCCTTGCTATAAAAATTGCAAAGAGTGCCCGCAAAATCGTTGTGGAGAATATCATTTTCTCCATAGTTGCAAAGGCATCTATTATGGCACTTTGCGCCATCGGCATTTTGCCCCTCTTTGGTGCTGTGCTCGGTGACGTTGGCATAC
>JBGVLA010000006.1:0-6467 GCA_045124015.1 Eubacteriales bacterium
ATTGCACGCTTTAACCTATTCATTATTTTCTACCTCCTTCTGGGTCATTATAGTTCACTACGCTAAATACTAAGGCTTTTGTGATTGAATTTCTAGCAAAGTGCAGTTTTTGCAAGGACAGTTATAATCCATTTCTAAAAGAAAATTTTCGACAGAATCCTTGCAATATTTGTTTTTTATTCAAATTTCAAAGGTGTTATAAATTTAATGGCTGCTTCGTTGAGAATGCTGTTTGCTCCAACATCTTCTTGCGTATAAATATATCTTTTTGCCGTCCATGCTACCCAACCGCCTGTTGCCGTTTGCTGACAATAGATTGTTTTTGTTCCATTGCTTCCAAAAAAGGTTTTACTTTGTTTTTCTCCGATGCACTCAAATTGGTCATAAATATCTTTTCCTTGGATCATTCCTTGTTGATAAACGATTTTGTCTTCTTCGTTGATGTTATCGGTACAAGAAGGAATCGCTACAAAAAACAAACTCGTGATGGTAAAGAATAGAATAATAAGAGAAATTTTCTTTTTCACTGCTCATCATCCTTTGAATATGTATTCAAGTCAGTTTGGCAATACGGACATATTTCCCAATCGTTGTCCATGTTTTTGTTACATTTAGGGCATTTCTTTTGCTCTTCTTTTGACTCTGTTTTTTGTTTTGCGGCGATTTCTTTGGCTTTGAATATTGGGGTGATAATGCAGATAGCCAAAATGCCGATGATAGTTAACGCAATGCCGAAGGTTTTGGCCTCATCGGAATCACTGGCAAAGAACAATATTGCGCCTACAAGAGTCAGTATGAAAGAGAAAAGCTCTGCCGTCTTGCTTTCGCTCATGATATTTCCTCCTTTTTGCTGATATTATAGACTTTTTAATGGTCCATAATTAGTATACTATAGTATTTTGAAAAAGTCAATAATTTGGGTAAAATTTGATATACAAAAATATCTAAAAAATTGACTTGCGGAGGAACAGTATGCTTTTGAATGAAAATATAAGAAAGTTGCGCGTGGCATTGGGCATCAATCAAGTGGAACTTGCCAAGAAATTGGGAGTTAGTAAGCAATGTGTGTCTAATTGGGAAAATGATAATATTCAACCCTCTGTGGATATGTTGGTTAAAATTGCAAAGTTTTTTGCAGTGTCTGTTGACGAATTGTTGGGATTGAAACCTGTAGCTACAATTTCGATTGATGGTGTTGATGATGAGGTCGTGGCGCATCTTCGTGCACTTGTGAGTGCTCTTGCCAATACAGACTGTAAGAAATGATGCTTTGCAATAGAAAAACCGAAGGATTTCAAACTAATCCTTCGGTTTTTTATGCTGTGTGAAATTTTAGGGCGTTGCCCTCTTACGCATCCAGTTCAATTTCGGTTTTGATCATTTCATGGTCGCGGCCAACGAGGTCATAGAGGTATTTGGTAACATATTCCTCGTTATAAAGCTGAACACGAATGAAAAGCGTATCGCCTGCATAGAATTTCTTTTCGCCGTTGTTGTCCATGGCACGGCGGTTCTTATCTGCGCGGAGAATACCCGTGATGACAGCGCTGTGAGGCCAAAGGATATCACGCGAGGGCTTGCCGATGATGAACGCGTTTTCGGAAACCTTACATTCAAAACGAACGATTCTGCGCTTTAGACCACGATGCTGAGCCTTTTCCATGCCTTCAAGAACAAGGTCATAGAACGCTTCACGGTCGAAGAGGTTGGTGATGAAGTATACACCGAAAACGACGATGGCAACGTAGAAAACGCTGGTGTACTGTGCGGTGGCTTCGATGAAGAAGACAGCAGCGGTGAGCGGCGCGCGCATCGAACCGCCCATGAAAGC
Source organism: Eubacteriales bacterium (assembly GCA_045124015.1). Taxonomy (GTDB): domain Bacteria; phylum Bacillota; class Clostridia; order Oscillospirales; family CAG-272; genus QALR01. The sequence continues at coordinate 1,832 of JBGVLA010000006.1, forward strand.
GCACATGGCGATCAGCACCATCGTGCCGTAAAATTCCTCGGGCATACCGATGGCAACGAGAAGATTTGCGCCGAGCGCACCGACAAGTGCACCGATGGCAAGCGTCGGAACGAAGATACCGCCGGTCGCACCGCTTGCGGAGGTAAAGAGCATCATGACGGCACGCCATGCGAGCAAAAGCAAGATGACGTAAAGCGCTTTTTCACCGCTCAGCACGCCGAGAATGATGCCGCGTCCGCCGAAAAGTGCTTCGGGGAAGAAGATGCCGATAAGACCTGTCAAAAGAAAGACAAAAATAAGTTGAACGAGGGGATGTATCTTCGAGCGGTGAGCATCGCGGAACTTCTGAAAATAAAAGACTGCCGCATCAAACAGGTTGACGAAGATCGCCACGATCAGCATAAGCAAAAGCACGTAACCGATCTGCGGAAGCTGGAGCTCAACGACCGCGCCCACATCAAATAGAATGGGGTTGATCTCGAAGATCTCGCAAAGCGCGTAGTTTACGCCCGTTGCACAAAGTGCCGCAGAGGATGCAATGAGAAGAAGGGAAGGGGTGATACGTCTGTGAACCTCTTCAAGAACGAAAAGGATTGCCGTCAGCGGAGAGCCTGTTGCCACGGAAAAGCCCGCGCAGGCACCGCCCGTCATGATTTCTCGGTTGGTGGCTTCGCCTCGCTTTTGCGGATTCAGCCCGTGAGCCACAGAAGTTCCGATGAGAACGCTTGGACCCTCGCTGCCGAGCGGAAGTCCTGCAAAGAAGCTCATAAGGCTTCCGATGAGTGTGCCAAAGAAGGTAGGGAGCCAACGAAGCTTCAAGATGCCGCGCATGATACCTTCGCTTCGCGGAATACCGCCGCCCTTGACCTCGGGGATCTTTTTGTGGAGCAGATACATGAGAGAAGCAATGCCGATAAGACCCAAGAAAATGAGCACGATCTGCAAAGGATTTCCCTTTGCACCCTCATAAATATGATGGGAAAGCTCTTCCAGCTTTTCGGCGATCAGTTTGAAAAAGAAGATGGTAACACCGACGACGAGTCCCGTAACGATGCCATGGCCGATAAAGGGGATCGTGTGTGCCAAATACTCCTTATATTTATAGTGTTTGGTGTTTTTCATAGAAAACGGAGTCTCCTTTTGATATTTTTGCTGTATGGATTCGGTTATTATACTCCTTTTTTTCTTTTCTGTCAATACCGCATTGACAGAATCAAAAAAATGGGGTATAATTAAATAGTATGATAAAATATTCCAAAATGCAGAAAGGAATTTTGATTATGGCAATTTTAAGTAAACTTACAAAAGATTTCGCTGTAAAGGGTCCCGTTGTAACCATCGTTATGGACGGTATCGGTATCGCTCCCGACGGCCCCGGCAACGCAGTGAAGAATGCTTACACACCCACTCTTGATATGCTCATGGCAAATTACCCCTGGACCAAGCTTCGTGCTCATGGTACAGCCGTAGGTCTGATGTCCGACGACGATATGGGTAACTCCGAGGTCGGTCATAACGCACTCGGCTCGGGTCAGGTATTTGCACAGGGCGCAAAGCTCGTCAGCGAATCCATCGAAACCGGCAGAATGTTTGACGGCGAAACCTGGAAAGCACTCGTTGCAAACTGCACCGCAAATGCTTCCACACTTCATTTCATCGGTCTTTTCTCCGACGGTAACGTACACTCCCACATCAACCACCTCAAGGCAATGGTTGCGAAGGCAAAGACCGAAGGTGTCAAGAACGTTCGCATCCACATCCTTCTTGACGGACGCGATGTTGGCGAAACCTCTGCGCTTGAATACGTAGAACCCTTTGAAGCATTCCTTGCAGAGCTCAACGATGCAACCTTTAACGCAAAGATCGCATCCGGCGGCGGCAGAATGAACATCACCATGGACCGTTACGAAGCAAACTGGAAGATGGTCGAAAACGGCTGGCATACCCACGTTCTCGGCGAAGGCAGACAGTTCGTATCCGCAAAGGAAGCCATCGAGACCTACCGTGCTGAAACGGGCGTGATCGACCAGGATCTTCCTGCGTTCGTTATTGCAGAAGACGGTAAGCCCGTCGGCACCATCGAAGACGGCGATAGCGTCGTTTTCTATAACTTCCGCGGCGACCGCGCGATCGAGATCTCCAAGACCTTTGAAGCAGGCGCAGATTTCGATAAATTTGACCGCGTTCGCGTTCCGAACGTCATTTACGCAGGTATGCTCGAATATGACGGCGACCTTCATATCCCGTCCCGTTATCTCGTTGCTCCCCCTGCTATTACCAATACCATGGGTGAATATCTCGCAGGCACAGGCATCACACAGTACGCTGTTTCCGAAACACAGAAATACGGTCATGTAACCTACTTCTGGAATGGTAACAAGAGCGGTAAGTTTGATGAAGCGACCGAAACTTACAGCGAGATTCCCTCCGATGTCGTTCCTTTCGAACAGAGACCTTGGATGCAGTGTGCATATATTGCAGACCAGCTCATCGAAGCCATCGAATCCGGCAAGTACCGCGTGATCCGTGCAAACTTCCCGAACGGCGACATGGTCGGTCATACGGGTAACTATGCGGCAACTGTGATCTCTGTTGAAGCGCTCGACGTTCAGCTCGCAAGAATCCTCAAGGCGATCGATGCAGCAGGCGGCGTTGCCATCATCACGGCTGACCACGGTAACGCAGACGAAATGTACGAAACCGACAAGAAGGGCAATGCTAAGAAGAACGCAGACGGCTCTTACAAGGCAAAGACAAGCCACACCTTGAACCCCGTTCCGTGCATCATTTACGATAACAATTATAAGGATGCTTACACCATCAAAGACGGCACAAACTTCGGTCTTGCAAACGTTGCGGCAACTGCTGTCAACCTCCTCGGCTATGAAGCTCCCGAAATGTGGTGCGAAAGCCTGATCGAGATCAAATAATATATTATATTGTAAGTGGGAGCCCATGTGGGCTCCCTGCTTGACAAAAGGAAAAGATAACAAAAAGCCTCTCACTTCGGGAGAGGTGCCGAGTTTACGAGGCGGAGAGGGCTTTTTCTGTAACGTCTCTTCCTCTCAGTCAGCTTGCGCTGACAGCTCTCCCAAGGGGCGAGCCTTATACAATGCAAATTTTCAAGTGTAATAAGGTATTATAAATTTATCAGTACTTATGAATACAAACGAAAAAAACGTAAAGATCAAAATTTTTGCCATCGTCATGCGCGGAGAAGAGGACGACGTAGAAAAGGATAATATCCGCATCACCTGCGACGGCGTGATGCGTTATGACGGCGAGCGCGTGGAGATCGCTTATGAGGAAGTCATGGGCGAGGAAGGCGTGGCGTTCAATACGCTTTCATTTCTTTCGGCAGAACCCGAGGTGGTAACGCTTGCCAGAGAGGGTGCTGTTTCCTGCGTCATGACCTTTTCCGAAAATTGCCGTTATCGCGGCGCATATGACATGGGATTTTTATCTTTTGATTTCACGGTCGCAACAAAGCGCGTAGAAAATCATATCTCTTTTGAAAAGGGCGGCGTCCTCGTTTTGGATTACAACACCGAAATGCAAGGCGTTTCGATGCAAAATAGCCGTTTCCGTTTTACCATTACAACGTAATATGAGAAAAACAGCAGGATGACCTGCTGTTTTTTGTTTTATAGGAAGGCGCAATAATGCCAATATTGATTTCTTTGCATATTATTGATTAGGTAACTCATATGACCATCTTTCACCACATTTTACAACACGCGAGTCAATAATCGTTTGTGTGCGAACATCTAGTTCAATATATTGAATAGATATATTTTTTGCAGGTATCTTATTAAAAATTTGAATTAACTCAATTTTGCTGAAAATGATATCACATTGTTTGGTTAATTCGTCTGTTTCGAGAGGTGTGTATTCATAAATGTTTTTTGTGATGTGCAAAGTTACTGTCGATAAATCGTCGGAAATTTGAAAAGGGGAATCACTATCCATATCCTTGAGAGGAGAAATTTGTTCGCACAAATTTCCCCTTTGTTTTTCGGTAGCCAACAAGATTAAATTATTGTTCACTGTGAAAGAAAGTGTAGAGGAAGCGCCAAATTCATGTTTATGCGTGTTAAATTCATTCGGTTCACAACCGAACACGCGGGTACAATATTCAGAAGGAATTAGTGTTATGCTAGGACGTATCAATAACCAGCATAACACGGCCACGAGGGCAAGAGCGATAAATAAGAACTTCCATTTACCTTTCATAAGAACCTCCCAAAAAAGTGATGTTTGGTATTGAATTTTATTATAAAAAGTATACCACACTTTCCTTTTGTTTGCAAGTGCTTTCCTAAAATCGTATTTGAAAAATCAAGACTGCACGTAGAGGCGATCCCCGAATCGCCCATAGAATCCGCGAATTGCCTTTAGCCGCCCTCTGCCGGAAAAAACATTCAAAATATTTTTGAAAAATCCTCTGAGCATTTCTCCCTCCAAACTCCCCCAATCCTTCCTCTACCGTACCCCTCACTCCCGTTTTTTCACCAAATTGCGGTCAAAAAAGTACACGCAAGGAAAACTTTTTTCAGAATTTTCAAAAACTTTTTTCGTCCCAAACCCTCGTTTTTTGTCTTTTTCAAAACTTTTTTCCGTCCAAATGCAGACCGCG
>JBGVLA010000007.1:0-7587 GCA_045124015.1 Eubacteriales bacterium
TCTCGCGTTACCTCGTGAACGTGGCGTCAAGCCTGTCATTTATGGTGATATATGCGGTATCCAATATCATCTTTTTGATCATACTCGCGCATCCTTTCCTTGAAAAGCTCAACCGTATTAAAACGAAATACGGAATATTCGGTTTGCTTTCAAATGAGTGATTAAAATGGGCTGACAGAAATACTGTTATCATCGGCTTTCTTGCTGGTGTTCTGTTCAAAAAGGGTTGGCTCCGCCGCACGAGAGCGTCGCTTGCCGTGTTCGGTGCATTCACGGCAGTCATTATCTATGGTGGCATTATGAACCCCGCCGCCGCTATGATGATGTCAAGTGAAACACTTAAATGGGAGAACATCCTCGCCTGCTACGTAACCGGACTCCCCATGGATCTCATCCACGGCTTTGGCACGGTCATCTTCCTTATGATCGCCGCCGAACCGATGCTGGAGAAGATGGATAGAATTAAAGTCAAATACGGTATTGCCGACTAATAGAAAAGCCCTCGTTACGAAATGGAGCGAGGGCTAATTTTTATGTAACATTAAAAAATTTTGCAAAATAACGAAACATTTTGTTCCAAACCTGTTGACAAAAGAAAAAATATGTAGTATAATGCCAAATGGAACAACTTGTTCCGAGGAGGCGCTATGAGTAGAACTACTGATTCGAAAAAGCAAATCATCCTTGATTTCATCAACGAATACTACGGAAGCTACGGTGAAACGCCCACAGTGCGTGACATCGCAGCAGGAACAGGCATTGCCGTTACCAGTGTGCATCGTTACCTTTCTGCTATGAAAGAGAACGGTGAGCTTGAATACAACGGTCGTCGTTCCGTAAGCACTCGTCGCATGGAGATGGAGCAGGTCGCTTACGCCATGCCCGTGCTTGGTTACGTAGCCTGCGGAGAAGGTCAGGAAGAAACCGAACAGGTCATCGAGTACATTCGCATGCCCGAATCCTTGGTTGGCAAGGGCGAATTCTTTGCACTGATCGCAAAGGGAGAATCGATGATCGATGCAGGTATTCATCCCGGCGATTACGTTATGATCCGCAAACAGAACACCGCAGAGATCGGTGACATTGTCGTTGCTTTCGATCAAGGTGTCAATAACCTTAAAGTTCTCGGATTTAACCATAACAAGGGAGCATACTTTCTTCGCTCCTGCAACGAGGACAAAGAACGTTACGGTGACATCTATCCCGAAGAACTTCAGATCCAAGGAGTTGCCGTTTGCGTTGCCCATAGGCTGAAAAAGATGCTGTAACCTTACTTTTCACATAACAGCACTTGGCCATTTACAATTGAATATTGATTTTAATCTATCGCGTAAATAACACGAGCCATCCTCCCGACCGCTTAACCGGGAATCAAGGGTAGGCATCTGTTGCGTTAGAGTGTACATAGAAAGACCATAAGTTTTGGCTTATGTTTTTTCGTTATGCTCTGCAACAGATGCCTACCCTTTTTGTGTTTGCAAAAAAGACGGCAGAAGAAAAAGAGCCACATATCGAGAAGTGAGGTGCGCAACTCATTTCTCAAAAAAATCTATTTAGGAAAGGAGGTTACTAATGCAAAGTAACCCACACAAGCTCACCGTGATAGACGGTGAAACACTCATGGACAAAAGACTTCCACCGACGAAGTTTTGCGTCGACACTCTGCTGCCACAGGGTCTATGTATCCTCGGCGGCTCACCTTAGGTCGGTAAATCATGGCTGGTGCTGGATCTCTGCGTCCACGTCGCCCAAGGAACGCCCTTGTGGGGGCTTGACACCACAAAGGGACAAGTGCTCTATCTCTGCCTTGAAGACGGCGAGAGGCGGATTCAAGAGCGCCTGAACACCATTACGGACAATGTTCCCGACGGAATGTATTTTGCTACCGGATGCACCTCCATCGAAAGCGGAGTCTGCGATTGGCTTCGGGATTTCAAGCGTCAGCACCCGGCAATCTCACTCATTGCCATCGATACCTTTCAGCTCATCCGAACCCCCACGCCCGACGTTTCCTATGGCGGTGACTATGCCGAGCTTCGAGTCCTCAAAGAGCTGGCGGACGAGCTCGGTATCTGTCTTCTGCTCGTCCACCATCTGCGGAAGATGAACGATAAGGATCCCGTCAATAAGCTCTCGGGTAGCACTGGTATCTCGGGCGCGGTGGATGCCATCTTTGTTCTCGACAAGAACGAGAGGATCGAACGGCTGGCTACGTTCTATGCTTCGGGCAGAGATATCCGTGACAGAAAGATTCAGTTGGAGCTTGATGAGTACACCTGTACTTGGAATCTCTTATCAGACAGTCTGACCATGCCCGAAACCACGCTTCCAAAAGAGCTGATCTCGCTCTATTATTTCATGACGGGAGCAAACGAATTCATCGGAAGCAACACAGAGCTGGCAAGCTATCTCGGCAGAGAGGTCAACCCCAAGGGGCTGAAGCAAATGATGAACCGCCACCGCTATGAGCTTGAAGACCTTGGTGTTTTCTTTGAAAGCAAGAGGAGCAACGGACAGAAGTACGTGGTGGTCAGATACGTTCCCCCTGTGGACGGTGACTCAAGTGCCTCAAGTGACTCTGTTTCTTCTGCTCTCACAGATTCCGTCCCTTTCGTCCCTTGCGTTCCTGCGGAGGATTTGGGATGAAGACGCTTTATGACGAGTTTCGCCTTTGTGTTACGACCGCCCATTTGGGCGGCCGCAAAGGCGTCGGGCTAAGCCCATACCCCTATCATTTTTTACAGAAAGGACTTTAGAATGAATAAACAAAACAAAGATTATTTTATTTCTTTCCGCGTAACTGCTGAAGAAAAAAAGTGGATCGAAGAACATTCCTACGGCAATTATCGCCTCATCAGCGACTTCGTTCGGGACTGTGTCTTCGAAAAAGACATCGTTATTATCAATGGTCTCGATGAATTCTCTGCACAGCTTCGTCGTATCGGCAACAATGTCAACCAGCTCACGAGAGCTGTCAATGCGGGATATGCAACCCAGATCAACCTAACAGAAACAAGAAAGGAGCTCGAAAAGATTTGGCAATCGTTAAATTCGTTACTTCAGGATGCCCGATGAATAATATTTTTCCCTACGTGATGAACCGAGAGAAGACCGATGAAAATTTAATTTCGGGCATCGGTTGCTCACCCGACACGGTGCTTTCCGAGTTCACTTTTGTCAAAAAACAATTCAAAAAAGAGGACGGTAGGACTTACGTTCACATCATACAAGCCTTCAGCCCGGACGATGACATCACCCCCGAAACGGCTCACGAGATCGGTCTGCGCTTCGCTGAATACTTCGGTGGCTTCCAAGCGCTGGTTGCCACCCATAGAAACACCGACCACATCCACAACCACATCATTCTCAATTCGGTGAATATGGAAACGGGAAAGAAATTTCATCAAACTGCTGCCGAGTTGATTCAGGTAAAAGAGTTTTCTAACGAGCTCTGTCGGGAGTACGGTCTCTCTGAAACCGAAGCGAAATCCTCCTTCAAGTCCATGCCTAAGTGGAAAGAGATGCTTCGTCGCAAAGCATATTCCGTTGCCAATAACACCTGCAGTAAGGAAGATTTCATCTATGAAATGGAGATGCACGGCTACAAGGTTGACTGGAAGGACGACCATAAGTATATCACCTTCACCACTCCCGACGGTCATAAATGCCGTGACAATAAGCTCTTTGCCGAGCAACTTCTGCGAAAAAACCTGGAGATTTATTTCGCTCTCGGCGGTTGTGAATCGGGACTTGCGGATCAATACAAGTCGTATGTGAATGATCTCCGACCCGAACACGCCTACACAGTTGGCGACGGACTTTTCAATCTTTTGAAAAATCTGCTCGAAACCATGCCCTACGATGGGCTCTTCACGCCGCCGGTTGAAGACCATCAGCTCGATAAAATGACCGTGATGATGCTTGAAGCAATGGGCATCAAGGTTGAACCTAAGGCTCTCTTTCACTATTCTGCCAATAATTCGCAGGAGGAAGAACAAAGTTATGGGCTTGTATGGTAATCAAATATTGCACCGCAAAACAAAGAAAAAGCAGAAAGGATTCTAATGACAGAAGAAAAAATTATAAACTTACAGGAAGTCGACACCGGCTTCCGCATACCTGATGGCGATTATCAGCCAAGTATCAATAAGCATCTGGCTCGCCTTTCCTTCGTGAAGGTCACAGAAAATGAAACATCCCTCACACGCAAATACACCGTGGGCAGTATGAATTATACCGTTCGTTCTGTGTTTCCTCGTGCAGACAAGCCAACCACCGAGGATAGCCTCATGCGCCTTATGGCTCGGGAGGTGGAAAATGCCTCGTAAGTTAACAAAAAGTTATCTGGACTTTCAAACGGATTTGCAGTATACTTGGGTTGCGGAAATCCATATCCGCAGCCTACTCTCAATCGGTTTGACTTATGACAAGGAGGACACACATGAAGTCAAACCAATATGAAAACAAAATAACCGCGCTGTATTGCCGTCTTTCTCAAGAGGATGAGCTGAAGGGCGACAGCAACAGCATTCAGAATCAGAGAGCTATTCTCGAAAAATACGCTAAGGATAGCGGCTTTGAGAACATCGAGGTGTTCGTTGATGACGGATACTCGGGAGTTAGTTTCAACCGCCCGGACTTTCAACGTCTGCTTGAAATGATGGAGCAAGGCAAGGTGGCAACGCTGATCACCAAAGACTTGTCCCGTCTCGGCAGAAACTATATCGAGGTCGGTCAATACACCGAGATGTTATTCCCACGGTGGGAGGTTCGGTATATCGCCATCAACGATAATTATGATTCACTCTACAACGAGGGCAATGAGCTTGCACCGTTTAAGAACCTTTTCAATGAGTGGTACGCAAGGGATACCAGCAAGAAGATACGAGCCGTGGTCAAGGCGAAAGCCGAACGTGGCGAGCGTGTGGGAACGGTAGTGCCATACGGATACCGAAAAGATCCCGACGTGAAAGGTCATCTGCTCGTGAACGAGGACACCGCTCCGGTCGTCCGATTGATATTTTCCCTCTGCGCTGAAGGAAAAGGACCAAAGGTTATCGCCAATATCCTTCGCGAGAAGCAGATACTCAAGCCCACGGCATACCGATACCAGACCAGTGGTAAGTATGGCGCTACTACCGACACGGAAGATATCTACGGCTGGAACGATCGAACGGTTGCAGGCATTCTTGATAATGAGATATACCTTGGACACACGATCAACTGCCGCACCACCGTTGTATCCTACAAAGACAAACGCAAAAAGGATGTCCCGGAGAGCGAATGGTATCGCTTTGAAAACACCCACGAAGCCATTATTGATAAGGTCACTTGGGATATTGCCCGTAAGGTCAGGGAGGGTAAGCGCAGACGAACCAATATGGGTGACGTGGACAAATACAGCGGTTTGCTGTACTGCGCCGATTGCGGTTCAAAGCTCTACTTCGTAAGAGGAACGACCATCAAGCCCGAAGCGTATAACTTTATCTGTAGCCGCTACCGAAAACACATGGGGCATGAATTATGTACGCCTCATACCATCCGTGAAATGGCGCTTGATGAGATCGTGCTGGAAGAAATCCGCAGTGTGACTTATTACGCAAGAGCGAACACCGCGCAGTTCGTAAGCTTTATCCAACAGAAAAGCTCCGCCGAATCACGCAGAGAATTGAATGCGAAAACGGCAGAGCTGAGCAAAATGGAGAAACGAAACGGTGAGTTAAACACCCTGTTCAAAAGGCTCTATGAGGATCACGTTCTCGGAAAGGTCACCAGTGAACAGTTCCGCATGCTGTCTGAGAGCTACAACGAGGAACAGCGGACGATTCAGGAAGAGATCCCAAGGCTGAGAAAGGCGATAGAAGACCTAAAGGCATCTGCCACCAATGTGGAACACTTCCTTGAAATTGTCCGCAAGTACACGGACATTAAGGAGCTTACGCCCGAGATCCTGCGAACATTCATCAGCAAGATTGTTATCCACGAGCGAAGCCGCAAGCATGTCAAGGATGCCGAACAGGACATCGATATATACTTCGCCCACATCGGTAACCTTAACCGCTTCTGCTCTGACGGACAATCCGCTCAAAATCAAACAACCGCTTAAATCCACGCAACAGAAAAGGACAGACGACCTTAAATCGTCTGTCCTCGTCTGAGAAGCACACCTTACGCCATAACATCCTTATGAGAAGGAGCGTATTGCCGAGCTTTTTCTATTGAATTATTTAAGAATTTTGCGAAGCTGATCGAGGGCGTCGTCATATTCTTCAAAGCTTATAACGTAGTCGCAAAGAGCAGAGTTCTTTTCAACATACTCAAGGGCAACCAAGCGGTTAACCTTGTCCTCAACAGAGGAATTTTTGCGCAAAATGTTAGCCATAAGCGCTTTTTTCTCACGCTTAACAAAAATGGTAGTTACATTTTTAAAATGAGTTTTGAGTGACATAGCACCGCATATGTCCATTGTAGTAAGAACGCGCTTGCCACTTTCCAAAATGCGCTGAACATCCTCCATCTTAGAGCCGTAGCCGTGACCTGCATACATAGTTGATTCAAGCATTTCGCCGCTTTCGCACATGGCTCTGAATTCGTCTATGCTAACAAGATTGTACCATTTATTATCCTCAAGGGCGGTATGGTCCTTAGTTGAATAGCTGGGGAGCTTTTCGTAGTCCTTGTTTTCCTCTAAAAACCGTGTGGCAATTTTTGATTTTCCACTACCTGATGGACCTACTAAAACGATAATATTTGAGTCTTCTATGGAATGAGCACTCGGCTTTGCGGAGTAGCTTTCAGCTATAATTTCAACTATTTTTAAAAATTCGTCATAGCGGTTTACGGCAAGCATACCCATAGCCTCTTGATTCCAAGGACGGCGCATCAAAACAGGGTACTTTGCATTTGAGTTTAGTATGTTATGCATTGCATCGTCAAACAAAATATCGGTATAAATATTGTCCTTGCGAGCACCCATGTATATGTGGTCGGCGGGTATTTCGGGAAATTCTTCCATTATCCTTTGCGCGCGGATACCCATAAATTGTGGCGGAACAGCAGTACATATAAACACCTCTGTCATTTGAACCAGCTTGCGCACAAATTCCTTAGCGCCTGGGTAAACAGGCTGTGTACGATAAAATTCAGGGTCATTAAAGTATGGATAAATGCTGTCAATTCGCTTGCCCAGCTTGCCCCAACGCTCCTTTTCATAGATAGTCATAGGTGGGTTAAACTTGTGCTTTTCATTAGCGAGCTTAACGGCGTAGCTTGTACATTCCATTAAAAGGTCGTCTATATCGAGCGCTGTCGATAGCTTGTATTTTCTTTCCATTGTATTTTTCCTCCGAATATTGATAAAAAAAGCACCTCTGCGCGTTTGATACAGAAACACGGAAAGATGCAAAACACTTATGTACAAGATAATTATACCATATTTTCGAAAAAAATCAATAGTTTTGTCGAAAATAGTCAATATAAGCCTTGCCTTTTAAGATTAATAAAAGGAAGCAAAAGCTCTACTTTTCACGTTTGATTAGTGAATTGGAAGGGCAACCTTTGGTTGCTAAAACGGACAAAAAACTTTAT
>JBGVLA010000008.1:0-10683 GCA_045124015.1 Eubacteriales bacterium
AGCCTGCCGTGCCATGTCATGCACTTGAGCATATCTCCGTTCAGGATCTTGTAAGACAGGTCGTTTTTGCTTCCGGAGTAGTCATTTCCGCTCTCGAAATAATAGAACTTCGGGATATCAAATATCTCTGAGACACTCATGCTTTACTCTCCTTTTCAAAAAAATCCACTGCCTTATCAAGGCTCTCGTATACGGCACTGAGCATCGGCTTTATTTCATCATCAGGCTGCGAAAGGTCGGGGATCATTATAACCCGACAGCCAGCACGGTATGCAGAGATGATACCATTCGGGGAATCCTCAAATGCAGCACATTCATTGGGACCCAGCCCAAGTTTTTCAACTGCTGTAAGGTATATATCCGGCTCGGGCTTGCCATTTTTTACCATATCTCCGCAGATTATCTCGTCGAAGTAATCAATTGCACCTGCACGCTCGAGATAGATACCTGCCCTGATGCGGTCTGTAGCTGTTGCTACGGCAATTTTATACCCATTATCCCTGAGATAATCAAGCAGCTCGAACAGTCCTTTTTTGATTTCAAAACCATTCTCATCTATGTATGAATTCATAAGCTCGATCCGGCGGGAACGTATCTGCTCGAACTCAAACTGCTCACCGAATATCGCCTTCAGCTTCGGTACAGAATACTTTCTCGAGAGACTTCTTATCCCGAGCACATGCTCAAATGTCATTTCATAGCCATATTCAGCCGCCGCCTGCCGCCAGAATTTCACCAGAAGCTTTTCTGTATCAAGCATCAGTCCGTCCATATCAAATACTGCGCCTTTTATCATTTGGTTCTCCGATCTGGAAAAGGGCGGATCGCTCCGCCCGGTTCCTATTTATTATTGCGGTCAGTTCCGTCACATCCGTCGTCAGGGCTGTAGCACACTTCGTTCACAAGCGGTCTCCCCGCAAAATAATCCTCGAGGTTTCCTATCGTAATTTCTGCGATATTCTTCAATGCATCCTCAGTCAGAAATGCCTGATGCGATGTGAGGATCACGTTCGGGAGCGATACGAGTCTCGCAAGAATATCATCGCTGATTATCGTATCGGATCTGTCCTCGAAGAAAAGCAGCGCCTCCTCTTCATAAACATCAAGTCCTGCACCGGCAATCTTTCGACTCTTAAGTGCATCAAGCAGAGCTTCACTATCGATAAGTCCGCCTCGTGACGTATTGAGAATAAACACACCGTCACGCATCCGCTCAAATGCCGCCTTATCAAGAAGGTGATGATTCTCCTCCGTAAGCGGACAATGCAGCGATATTGCGTCGCTTTCGGCATAGATCCTCTCGAGCGAAGCATACTCAAAGAACGGTTCCTTCATCGGGTACGGATCGTATGCTATGACCTTCATTCCAAATCCCTGACAGATCTTTATGAAGATCTGTCCGATTTTTCCTGTTCCGATGACTCCCATCGTTCTTCCATGAAGATCAAACCCTGTAAGTCCGGTAAGCGAAAAATTAAAATCTCGTGTACGGTTGTAAGCCTTGTGGATCTTTCGGTTCAATGTGAGAAAGAGTGCCATAGTATGCTCCGCAACTGCGTAGGGCGAATACACTGGTACTCGCAGAACGGTGAGATCATTTTCATGCGCCGCCTTGAAGTTGATATTATTGTATCCGGCACATCGCATCGCAAGTACTTTCACACCGTTTTCAGTGAGTGTACGGATAGTTTTGCTGTTTATCTTGTCGTTCACAAAAGCTACTGCTCCGTCAAAACCTGCTGCAAGTGCAGCATTCTCGGGATTCAGTTTCTCCTCGAAATATCGTATCTCAAAGCTTTTATCAAGCTTATCAAACCATTCTCTGTCATACTGTTTTGTATCAAAAAATGCGACTTTTTTCAAAATTCCGCCTCCTATCGGGATATACTGTTATTTACTATTCCCTACTGACTGCGAAATATACGTTATCTTCCGATCAGCCAGCTGTACATTCCTTCGTACTGTCTTGCAGAACTATTCCATGAGAAATCAGTATCCATGCCTCGCTTTACCATTTTATCCCATTCGCTTCTCTGCTCAAAATATACTTTCTTCGCATAATTGATCACGCCGAGCATCTCGTCTGCATTGTAGTTTGCAAATGAGAAGCCTGTACCTGTTCCCTCGAATTCATTAAACGGCTGTACAGTATCCTTGAGTCCGCCTGTTTCACGAACGATCGGGATAGTTCCATATCTGAGAGAGATAAGCTGAGTGAGTCCGCAAGGCTCAAAGAGTGACGGCATAAGCATTGCATCAGCTGCTGCATAGAGCTTATGTGCAAGGGCATCAGAATATAAAATATTTGCAGAAACTCTCTCGGGATACTTCCACTGATAGTGTCTGAACGTATTCTCATATCTGGGATCGCCTGTTCCGATCACGACAAACTGTGTATGCTCATCACAGATCTGCTCAATTACATGATTTACTAGATCAAGTCCCTTCTGATCTGTGAGTCGTGAAATGATAGCGATCATGAATTTATTCTTATCAACAGGCAGCCCAAGCTCAGCCTGGAGCTTTGTCTTGTTTGCTGCCTTTTTGGACTTGCAGTTCTTTGAAGTGAATTTATCAAATATTATCTCATCTGTTTCGGGATTGAATACGTTATAGTCAATTCCGTTTACAATACCTCTGAGAGATCCTGAGCGTGCACGGAGAAGTCCATCGAGTCCCTCACCGTAGAAGGGATACTTTATCTCCTCGGCATATGTCTCGCTGACTGTTGTTATGTAGTCCGCATATACAAGTCCACCCTTGAGCATATTTGCATCCTTCTTGAATTCAAGCTTGTCAGGAGTGAACATATAATCCGGCAGTGCAGTGTTGAACTGGAATGTCTCTATATCCCACACGCCCTGGAACTTAAGGTTGTGGATGGTCATTACTGTTTTTGTGGATCTGTAGAAATCGTGCGTTGCAAAAGTAGAGCGCAGAAATACTGGAATAAGGGCAGCCTGCCAGTCGTGGCAGTGAATGATGTCAGGTCTGAAGCCGATCACAGGCATCATTGCAAGCACTGCCTTCGAGAAGAACGTGAATCTCTCGATGTCCCATTTAAGATCTGAAGAGTACGGCTGGTCACACTTGAAATAATAATCGTTATCTACAAAATAAAACTTTACTCCATTGTATTCATATTCCATGATTCCAACATGAACTCCAACAGGTCGCATACCATAGTCCATGTAGAAGTGACCGCAGTATCTGAACTGGCTGCGGTATTTTTCGGGAATGCACGTATAATAAGGCATAATTACCCTTACATCAAATTCATTTTTATCAAGATACTGAGGAAGTGCGCCGCATACGTCGGCAAGTCCTCCGGTTTTTATAAACGGAACACATTCCGAAGCTGCAAATAAAATATTTTTCATAACTTCAACTCCTTGTTATTATAACAAAACTACAGGCTTTATTCCTGTACTTTATACTTTAATTATAGTCCTATTTCTCCCTTTAGTCAATAGGAAAAATGTAATTTCATGCCTCTTCAAATTTTGTTATATTATTTTAATTTCTCCAGACTATTGATTTTTTTTCGCTTGTGTGTTATAATTATTCAGTCTTGTGGAGATGTATCGAAGTGGTCATAACGAGAACGACTCGAAAATTTAAGACCATTTGGCAGTTTCGTCCGTAGAAAAACCTTGATTTTATTGGGGTTTTCAAACTTGAAAATCGAATATTTTTTAGTTTTCTTTCCTGTTTTTCTTCCCAAAAGTTTTTTGAATGAATTTTTATTGGTTGGAAAAGCAGATTGAAATATACTCGTGGAGAGTTGTCCGAGAGGTCGAAGGTGCATCACTCGAAATGATGTGTTCCCTAAAGGAACCTAGGGTTCGAATCCCTAACTCTCCGCCAAAAAGCCTGTAAACAAGCCCGTTTACAGGCTTTTTTCTTGACCACTTCTTCAAAATCACTTTTCGTTTTCAATTGTTTTCCATTTGCTTTCAAAGCTACCGTTCTCAGGCATTGCAAGTCCGTTTTCCATTGCCTGCGCAGAAGAAATCTTTGAACTGTAATCAAGGTGAGCATAAATATTTGCCGTTGTAGAAAAATCCGAATGACCTAACCACTCTTGAATGTGCTTTAAGGGTACACCGTTGGCAAGCAGTAAGCTCGCACAACTGTGTCGAAGATCGTGAAAGCGCATTCTTTTCAGTCCGTGCCTTTCCAAGAACTTAGGGAATGAGCAGGTTAAATAATTTGATTTCATACGTTCGCCCATTTCATCCACAAATACAAATCCATCATATTGGTAGTTATAACAGTTCCCGCAGATTTTCTTGTTGAGTTCTTGCGCCTCCTTGACCTGCATAAAGTAATCCTTAAAGCTCCCT
Source organism: Eubacteriales bacterium (assembly GCA_045124015.1). Classification (GTDB taxonomy): domain Bacteria; phylum Bacillota; class Clostridia; order Oscillospirales; family CAG-272; genus QALR01. The sequence continues at coordinate 4,347 of JBGVLA010000008.1, forward strand.
ACAAGCGGTAAAGTTCGAAGGCTGGATTTTGTTTTCGCAGACTGCTTTTCTATATCTTGGCATTTTCCGTCGATATTAACGCTTGTAACCGTCCTTTTGACCGAAATTGTTCCTCGCTCAAAGTCAATAGCATCCCATTTCAATCCTAATACTTCGCCACGTCGAAAGCCGTAAAAAGCGGCAACCAATACCGGTAGCTCCAGTTTTGTACCTCGGAGAGCTTCAAACATTTCCTGCATTTCATCAGCCGATAGAAATACAGGCTGAAAATCATTTTTCTTCGGGCGATCCACTTTGTCCGCTACGTTTTGAATCAGCATATCGGTTTTAACCGCATATTTAAGAGCCGAATGAATAATTGCATGATAATGGATAACCGTATTGGATTTTACCTTTTTAAGCATCTCAGAGTAAAACATTTGCAAGTGCCTTGCTTCCAATTCACGGAGCTTAAACTTCTTTTTGCGGAAATAAGGACCGATGGGATATTTTATCATACTTGCATAGGAACCGTATGTTGCAATCGCCAATCTTCCTTTTGCAATCTCCAACCATTCAAGCAAATAATCTGCAAATAACATATCGCCGCTTAACTCTCCCGCTTCCTGCGGAATTTCGAATTCAGAGCGCAGCTTTAAAAGTTCCGCTTCCGCTTTGCGTTTGTTTCCCTTTTCGGGAAGTCCTAACGAGATCCACTTAGGGATACGTTTGCCTTCAGAATTTTTGTAGCTTAGTACGGCATAATATTTGCCGCCTTTTACAGCTAAGTGTCCTGCTACCATTTTTATTTTCCTCCTAAAATTTAGATTAGCACGCAGAACGAACTCCAAACCGACGGCACTATTATACCGCAGGCTCGGAGTTCTTTCCATTGTGCGAATTGTTGCGCCGCAAACACTTTGGTTCGAATCAGCGTGCGTCTCGGTTTCGGTCTCGCTGTCGCTTTAAGAGTTCCAAACCCTTGACAATATCTTTTTTGATCTGCTCGTCCGTATAGTTCGGCGGAAAGTAATTGCGAAAATCATCACGCTTGAGTTTTATCTGCTCTTGCTGATTTGGCTTTTCCTCCGACATAATCTCGTAAATCCTATCGTTGTCAAGCAGTCCTTCCTGTGATAATTTTTTGAGTCGTATGCTCTGTGCGTGGGATGGTGTGCAGTCGTTGAGGTTGATTGCATCCAGTAGCACAAGCTGTTCCGAGTGCTCCAAGTAGGAGATTTCTACCGCCGGACTAAAAGCAATTTTGTTTTCATCCACCATATTGAGCAGTTCGGGAATCAGGTAGGTCAAGCGGATATACCTTCGAACTTGGTCTTTACTTTCTCCTGCATCATCAGCAACAATTTCTACGCTAAGCAACTTCTCTGCAACTTGCATAGAAGCTTTACCCTGATGTTTTATTGCATCAAGTTTTATCTTGTAAGCAAAGGCTTTTTCGCTAGGCAAGATGGTTTCTCTTTGTAGGTTGGCATCTACCATTGCGATCACCGCTTCATCGTCGGACATCTCACGGACGATCACGGGCATTGTTTCCAAACCCAACACCTGACAAGCCGCAAGCCTTCTGTGCCCTGAGATCAGCTCGTAGCCGCCGTCAGGCAGTGGCCTTGCAAGTGCCGGAGTGATTGCGCCCATTTTGCGGATGCTTTCAATCATTCGCTCCATTTCCTCGTTGTTCAAAATCTTAAAGGGATGGTCTTTGAATTGGTGAAGCTCAGCAAGAGGTATGTTTTGAACTTTCTCAAGCTTTGCATCGTCCCGCATTTCCTGTGTAGTAAAAATATCGTCATAAGACGGTAGTGTAAAATCCGATTTTCGTTTTGTCATAGTCTTTCATTCCTTTCTTATTTCCATTTGAGATTGCTTTGCTGTGGGCGCAGGAAGGTGGCTTCCACATCAGCCTGAAACTGATGCCAGCGCAAAGCTTCATTCTTTAACATCGGAGCATCAACAAATCCAAGGGTGTGTGCTTTCACCGCAAGCTGATTGATGTTGTTGCCGATGGCAGACAGCTTTCGCATTGCTTCATAGAAATTGCCGTCCGGTTTTTCTCTCGGTTCGTACCCTCGAATCAGCAAGCGAATCACCGCCGTTTCCGATATGCCTGCAAGCTCTGCTTTTCTTTTAAGCTCTGCCACCTCTTGGGGTGAGAGCCAAAACTGTTTCTTTATTCTTTTGTTCATAATCGTTCCTTTCCGAGAGAGGTTTTAGGAGACATCCTAACGAGTTTTTACTGTTTGGGAGTACAAACAGTCTGCTCGCTACGATAGCGCAGCCTAAAAAACTCTGCTCTGTTTTCTTACTTCAGCAAGTCCTCTATCACGCTCAGTCGATAGAGGATTTCACTTTTTTCAAGGGTGTCGAAATCCTTTTTGAGCCGTCTTACCAGTCGAAAAGTCTTGTAGATTTTCTCATCGGTTGCTGCTTTTACATCTTTTCCAAGCCCCAATCGCCTGAGATATTCTGACAGAGAAAGTCCGCAATACATTGCGCTTTCGCTGAGCTTTTCTTTCTCGGCGGGTGTTACTCTTACGTTAATTCCTTGTGTTTTGCTTCTCATAAATATCAAATCCTTTCTTTCGTTTGTGACGACAATGACGGTTGTGACAGCGTTTTCTATATAGAGATATCGCCGTCATTTCCGTCACCGCTGTCATTCATTTCAAGCCGAATCAGGCGGCTTGTCCCTGTGCGTTTTGTTCTGTATTCAATGCCCTGCGGCATCAAAACCTCTGCCGAAAACCTTGCAAGCAGCTTTGTTACCACGTTCGCTGTGACCTCGGTTTCGTCCATTTCGCTAAGTAGCTGACTTGCTGTGCCTTGCCAAGTTCTGCGCAAAGCTATGAATGAAACGAGCCGAAAAAGAAAGTCGGGAATCTCTTCTCGGTGAAGATCTTCGGCATTCTTCCGTTCCACAAGCTCCCATAGATGCGTTCCGTTATCGAACTTCAAGGTAAGCTCCTGATACTCAATATCTCGTCCCGTTGCAAGGAGCGTTCCCATCTCGCTTGAGCGATTGCGCCTTAGAATAAAGCTGGTGTCAGCGGCTCCCGTGATGCCCGTTGAGCCTGTAACCTCGTTGAATGGATCGTTGGCATCCTTCGTTTTGCGAACGTGATGAACTACTACCACCGCTATTCCGAACCTATCTGAAATGCTTTTCAACGCCGTGATATCGTCGTAATCTCCCGCATACATTCCGCTTTTGCCAAGTGTGTTTCGAGAGTCACGAACCTTTTGAAAGGTGTCGATGATCACAAGCTTTGTGTTGGGAAAATCGGATAGATACGCTTCAATCTGCTGCTCTAAACCGTTTCCGATTTGATAACTTGTGGTGGCAATTTGAAGCTCGGTAGGCGCTTCATCGGTCAGCTGATACAAGCGGTTTTGAATGCGAATATGGGTGTCCTCCAAGCAGAGATACAGCACGTCGCACTTGTGGGTTTCAAATTCCCACACAGGATTTCCACGTGCTACTTGCATACCGAGCCACAGCATCAGCCAGCTTTTGCCGATCTTACTTGCGCCCGATAACACGCTCAACCCTTGCGGTATCAAACCATCCACAATAAACAAAGTCTTGCGAAGCGGCGTTGATAACAAGGTGTCTGCATCAACGGTTTTCAATTTTTTAACCTGCATTTTTCTCACGTCCTTCCTCCATAACGTAGTTGATGACATTGACCTTCGGGATCTTAAAGGCGTTCCCGATTTTGATGCCGGAGATATATCCGTCATTGATAAGGTCGTATGCCAAGTGTCTGCTGATGCCCAGCATCTTTTGAAGCTGAGCAACGGTTACGATGTCCGGATAGTCCGGAAACATCATCTTGTAGAGTTCTCTTAACTCTGTTTTTCTCATAATCTTTTACCTCCTTCTGAGAAATTTCAGCCACACGGTTTGCGTGGCTATGTAAAGAGCTCGGTATAAGGAGAGGCAGTCTTATACCGTCTCTTTCGCCGGTCTACCTGAATGTCGTTCCTGTTCCGGAGTTTCACCGCAACGTTTTGTTTTTCTTGGTACGCTCATGTCGTGGCGATACTTCACCGAAAAACATATCTCATTCAGCCGGTCATTCAGTTGTCAAAGTTCAATAGAGCCCCTCAAGGAGTAGTCAGCGGAGTACGGGGTGAATATAAATCGCTATTGATTATTTCCCTTACTAACCAATTGGCGAATTTCCTGGGAGTTTGGCAAAAACTTTTTGATGCCCCCACTTTTAATTGCTGACTTTTTTGAGGAAATGGACAAATTATTTTTTCTTTTCCGCTTGAAATCGGCGTGTTATCAGGGTTTTGTCCCTTCACTTATTCCGACTGAGGTCGGCGTATGCACACCCCCTTTTTCGAAAAGAATTTTTCGCTCGAAAACAATAAACAGCCGAAATCCCTTTATTTACGGGATTTTCCGGCTGAAAAAATATTTTGAAATTTTTTTGAAATGGATAGAAAAACGGGCAAAAATCTGCTATAATGATAAAAAGGTCAACTTACGATATGACGGTGATGCTATGATTTTAAAAAGAATACCTGACAAATTAAAAACAGATATTGATATGTTTTGCTCGGCTCATAAAGACAATAAGGTATTGTTCTTCTCAGCGGATTCGGGAATGGGTAAAACTTATGCTGCGTTATCTTACTGCGCCGAGAATAAGGATAGTCTGTACTTTTCTTTTCGGCATATCAGAGCAGAGCTTGCAATCAAAACATTTGCGGAGCGTTATCCCGACGTCTTTAAGGATTGCACAACGTGGACGGAGTTCTTCGATTGTCTGAAGATCTACGGCAAAGAAAAACGCCCAACCGTCTTTTTTGACGGTGTGGGCGAACGGAATGATAAGACTGATTTTTATGCTGCACTAAAGAATTTTTCAGAAGAAAGCAATGGTGATGTGCTTGTAGTGTTAATCGGCAGACCTTGGGAACAAGTTGAAATCCCTTGCCAAACGATATCGATAACGCCGTATTCCACGCAGGAAATTGCCGAAACACCATCCGTAAGTGATAAGGATTCGGTTGATATCTTTTGTTTGTCGGCAGGTGTTACGGAACTTTTATCTCTATACGATACGAGTGTTTCTTTTGAAGAAAACGTAAAGGCGTTGCTTCATATCAATTCACCGTTTTACCGCTTGATGAAAGATAACATGCGTGAGTGCTTCCGAGCTCCCGAAAGCTACAACACGCTTTTATATGCGATGGTCAACGGCCATAATCGCATCAGCGAGCTATCGGCGTTTTCTGGTTATCCCAAAAACAAATGCGATAAGTACGTTAAAACGCTGTGTGAATTTGGTCTTGTCCGCAAGGAACCCGAAAAGAACGGTCACACAAAGTATTATCCGGCGAACAGTTACATTGCGCTGTGGTATAAAATTCTAATGACCGCTATCCCCAATGCAGACGGTAGTTTCGGCGAAGATGTTTATGATCGCTTTATGCAGTATTTTAACGACGAGATCCTTTCTGCATTTTATAAAGAAATGTGTGTCTATTGGTTGAATCAAAACATCATTTCCATTTCAACAGACTACATCGACACCAAAGATTTAAGTTGTCGAAATGTCAAAATCGGCAATGTAACCTTTGATTTTGCCTGCGAGAAAAAGCGGGCGGTATATGCCTATTACGATACAATTCCCGGTGGAAAACTTACGCAAAAGCTCTGGAAAGAGATTGAGAGCAGTACCACGAAAGACAGACCGTTTTACGAAAATGAATACGTGATCTGCACCGTAAACCGTGTACCTGACAGTTATTGGACTTTGAGCAAACATTATGATAATGTGCATATCGTTAAGCTTGAATCTCTATTTGCCACCTACAATAAGGACTATAACCGCCGTGTGCATCCACGCTTTGTCCCGTCATTTGTCTGATTTTACATATAGCTTTAAAAGCCTTCGCCCGTTTTTTCGGAAGAGGGCTTTTCCTTTTGCTCTGCAATTTATGACTTTTTCGAAGCAATCCCGAATAAACCCCTATTAAACCTTGAAAAATCCCAAGAATTGTGTTATACTATATAGCGTAAAATTGTATTTTTGTGAAAACGGAGGGTTTCACCATGGATAACAACCTTGAACGCTGGTATTCAATGAAAGAGATTATGGAATATTTGGGCGTTAGCCGTGATACAGTTCTCGACTGGATTGAACGTCGTAATATGCCCGCAGCTAAGATCGGCAGACTGTGGAAATTCAAAGTCAGTGAAGTCGATGCTTGGATGAAATCCGGCGTTGCGGCTGATAAGTAATAAGAATTTGGAGGTGCAATATGGCACTTGAAAATAAATTGGGACTAACAAGTTCCGCAGACCTTGCCCGTGAGGAAGAAC
>JBGVLA010000009.1:0-6348 GCA_045124015.1 Eubacteriales bacterium
TGTTCGTGCAGAACCCGTTCGGGGAGCCGATTGTGCTATGCTTCAAAAATAGCACTGCGGTCAAGCCGCAGGCTTGCGATTCTTTTCGTACTTTTCTGTTCGCACAGAAAAGTACACCCGTTTTTCTTTCAAAAAGAAAAAAGTTGATACAAAACGAAAAAAGTTGAATGAAACCATAAAGGAGAGAAAAAACAATGTATAATCACATGAGAATAGAAACCTTTAACCTTGACGCAGAAAAACCCTATGTTACTCTTACCACCTACGTTGCAGGCACTTCCAAAGAAATGCCGTTCAACGAAAAACGCAAAGCCATTCTCATCATTCCCGGCGGCGGCTATGAATTCTGCTCCGACAGAGAAGGCGAACCGATCGCGCTTGCATACGTTACCGCAGGCTTCAATGCGTTTGTACTTACCTATTCCGTAACGGGTCATGGCAGCGCCCGTTGGCCCATTCCGCTTGTGGATGCTTCCTCTGCGATGAAATTCATCCGCGACCACGCAGAAGAATTTCATATCGACCCCGATTACGTCTTTGTCGTTGGGTTCTCTGCGGGCGGTCATCTCGCTGCTTCTCTCGGTACGATTTGGGATAATGACGAGGTCGAAGCAAAGCTCGGCATCGAAAAGGGCTATAACCGTCCCACAGGCATGATTTTGTCCTACCCTGTCATTTCGGGCTTGGAATATGCACACCGCGGTTCGTTCAATCAGATCCTCGGCGAAAGAAAAGACGATGAAGATGCACGCCGCGAGCTTTCTCTTGAGCTTCGTGTTTCCGAAAAGACCGTTCCCACCTTTATCTGGACGACCGCGACCGACAAAGTCGTACCGCCGCAGAACTCCATCATGTTTGCAAAAGCACTTGCCGATGCAGGTACTCCCTTTGAAATGCACGTATATCCGCACGGTTACCACGGTGCATCTCTCGGTACGCCCATCGTTGGTTGGGGCAGACCGACCGCACTTTGCGCTTGGATGAATGATTCCATTCGTTGGATGAACAGCATCAAGGCCGAAAAAGACTTGACATAATATCTTTCAAAAGCAAAGATTGGGAAAATTTTTAATAATTCTCGCAAATAATATTGAAAAATGTCAGAAACCATGTTATAATTCCTATAATAAAAGGTAAATTACAAAGCATATTTTAGGAGGATTACGAAAATGGCTTTTTATTACAGCGAACCGTCTCATACGTTTAGCGAATATTTGCTCGTTCCCGGTTATTCCGATGCAAATTGCATCCCTGCAAATGTTTCGCTCAAGACACCGCTTGTTAAATTCAAACGCGGAGAAGAACCTGCAATCTCGATGAACATTCCGCTTGTTTCCGCGATCATGCAGTCTGTTTCCGATGACAATATGGCGATCGCCCTTGCAAAGGAAGGCGGCGTTTCCTTTATTTTTGGCTCTCAGACAATCGAAAATCAGGCAGAAATGGTTCGCCGTGTAAAAAACTATAAGGCAGGTTTTGTAACCTCCGATTCCAATATCCGTCCCGACCAGACTCTCGCAGACATTATTGCACTCAAAGAAGCAAATGGTCATTCCACCATTGCCGTTACCGACGACGGTACTTCTCACGGCAAGCTTCTCGGCGTTGTAACAAGCCGTGATTACCGTGTCAGCCGTATGTCCACCGACGAAAAAGTGGAAAACTTCATGACCCCCCTTGCTAAGCTGATCACCGCTCCCGAAGGTACATCCCTCAAGGTTGCAAACGATATCATTTGGGATCATAAGCTCAATTCCCTTCCCATCGTAGATAAAGACGGCAAGCTCGTTGCTTTCGTTTTCCGCAAGGACTACGACCAGCACAAGACCAATCCCCACGAGCTTCTTGACAGCCACAAGCGTTACGTTGTTGGTGCAGGTATCAATACCCGCGACTATGCAGAACGCGTTCCCGCTCTCGTTGAAGCGGGCGCTGACGTTCTTTGTATCGACTCCAGCGAAGGCTTCACCGAATGGCAGAGCCGTACCATCGCTTTCATCCGTGAAAAATACGGCGACACCGTAAAGGTCGGCGCAGGTAACGTCGTTGACCGCGAAGGCTTCCGTTTCCTTGCAGAAGCAGGCGCAGACTTCATTAAGATCGGTATCGGCGGCGGTTCTATCTGTATCACCCGTGAGACCAAGGGTATCGGACGCGGTCAGGCAACTGCTGTTATTGAAGTTGCAAAGGCTCGTGATGAATACTATGAAGAAACCGGTATCTACGTTCCGATCTGCTCGGACGGCGGTATCGTTCATGACTATCATATCACCCTCGCGCTCGCTATGGGTTGCGACTTCTGTATGCTCGGCAGATATTTCTCCCGTTTCGATGAAAGCCCGACAAACAAGGTCATGATCAACGGCAGCTACATGAAGGAATACTGGGGCGAAGGCTCTGCAAGAGCGCGCAACTGGCAGCGTTACGACATGGGCGGCGCAGCTAAGCTTTCTTTCGTGGAAGGTGTTGATAGCTACGTTCCTTATGCAGGTCCGCTTCATGATAACCTTGCAATAACGCTCAGCAAGGTTCGTTCCACCATGTGTAACTGCGGTGCTTTGAGCATTTCCGAGCTTCAGCAGAAAGCAAGAATTACGCTCGTTTCCTCCGTTTCCATCGTGGAAGGCGGCGCTCACGACGTTCTTGTAAAAGACCAGAATAATCATTAACTTTTGAAGATAAACGGCATGGTTTTTGAAATCATGCCGTTTTTTTAAGATTTGGAAACTAACATCAAAAAATAACAGAAAATCCACCCTTTTCGGGTGGATTTTGCATTACATATTCGGAGCAAGCAAAGAAGGATTTCCGTAGGAGATCGTCGTTTGGGTTTTTTGCAGATCTCTGCTTGCTTCTGCAAGCTTTTTAAGGATCTTATTACGAGTAACGATGCCGACAAAGGAATCGCGGTCATCCACAACAGGAAGAAAGTTATAATCCACGAGCAGATCCACCACCTCTTGAATATTCATATCGATCGGAACAGGTGGATAATGCTTCATTTTGATGGCATCGCGGATACGAATATCCTCACATTTTGTAAGATCGATCGTGCCCGCATCCATGAAATACCATAAAAGATCGCCCTCACTGATTGTACCAAAATATTGATTATCTCTGGTAATGACAGGGAGATTCGTATATCCATGATATCTCATTTTTTCAAGCGCTTGACGCAAGGTGAAGTCATCATATAAAAATGCAACTGTGCTTTTTGGCAATAACAAACCGGCTATATTCATCCAAATCAGCATCCTTTCTCGTTTTTATATTCTATATTCAGTATATGCTTTATCGATGAAAAATTCAATGCGTTTTGGTGTCCAAATTGTAAACTTCCAACCTCATCCGAGCGGTATCACCGCTCACCTTCTCCACGCTTGGAGAAGGGCACAAACAATTCGGCGCACCGAATTGTTTGCAATGTGGTGCTTCGAATATATTTTGTGCAAATTTTATGCAATTGCTATTCTATATACATTATAACACAATTTTTGTATCATGTCAAGGCAACTCCAACCTACAAAAAGCGCCTTTCCCATATGAAAAAGGTGCTTTTATCGTTATGTTTTATCAAATCCGGTCTTTTTGAATCGAATAAACGAAACGATGACAGAACACATATTAAAGACCTCGCAAAGAATACCGCCGATGGAGGGAGTCGGAATGAGCGCGTCATAGAGAAGCCAAAACGGAGAAACCACAGCAAGCTGAGAAATGCGGATGGTTTTGCCGTTTCTTGTCCACATGGCAAAGGTACCCGTTGCTTGTGCAAGAAAGGTAAAGAGAACGAGCCACCAAGCTTCCTTGAATACGAAAACGGAAAGCAGTGTTGCGCCGAGAACCAAAATTTCCAAACCAACAACGGTGTAGACTGATTTTGCGATCTTGGATTGATAAATAAGCGCACGCACAATGTTATAGGCATTGAAAACAAGTCCTGCCCATGCGCCGATCATAATAAATTGAATCGAAAAGAAAAGGCCCGAAAGTCCTTGAAAAATAAAATAATTTCGATTGGTCTTGCATTGATATGAGATCATCGCAGCAAGCATACCGAAAATACCGATGATTTGTGCCAAAATATCCATAAAAATCTCCTTTGTCTTTATCTTTGGGTATTGTAACATAAAACGAAAGAGATTGCAATTCCTTCGGAGAAAATATTCGAAAATTTCAACTATGATATTTTGCAAGGCTCGCCCCTTGGGAGAGCTGTCAGCATCAGCTGACTGAGAGGGCGAAAACTTACAGAAAAAAGCGCTCTCCGCGTCATTTTGAGCGGAGCGCCGAATCGTGCCCGAGCCACAGCGAGAAAAATGGCATCGCCGTTTGCGTCTCGCGGACGAAGAACATAAAGGCGGGATGCCCACATCCCGCCGAAAATATTTGTTTTTTTATCCTTCGACGGCTTGAAGGGAAGCCGCCCTATCGGAGAAGTCCTACTCGTCAAAACATTCCGCATATTTTTCATTTTTTCGTATTTCCTCGCAAAGATTCTGAGGGAATGTCTTCATTTTCTTTTCCCAAAAATCCTTTTGCACGGGAATTCTCTTTTTCGCAACCTTTACCTTAGAAATCAAAGGTGCGGTATAATGGCGCTCATCTGCCTCGTTTTGGTTCTCTTGCAAACGATTATATGCCGCATAATGGTCAAAGCCCTTATCAAAATAAGATAATGCTTTTTCCAAATCGCCGTATTTTGCCTCATAATAAGCCATCGTCATGTAATCATGACCGATATGAAAATGCCAAGCGCCAAAATTTCCGTCATAAAACACCAATTCAAAGAGTTTCAGAACAGATAAGAGGATTTCACGTCCATATTCACTCGAATATACCGCTTGATTTCCGCTTACAGCGTTTTCGATAGCCATGGATAAAGAGGAAAGCAGTGCGATGATCTGTTCCCCCTCATAACGCTTGGCTTCCTCGCCGAAAGCCGTCTTCGGCATGAGATTTTCCCGACAAACGGAAAGCGAAGCCTGTTTTTTTGCGAGCGTCTTGGCTTTTTCAAATTCACCAAGAAAACGATATAATTTTAATAAGGAAAAAATCGCATCTTCACGGTCTTTGTCCATAGGATTTAACTTCAAAACCTTTTCGTAAACACGCAAAGCCTCTTGCCAATGAATATTTTGGGAATTATATTCCGTATCTTCTTCCAAATACGCCGGATCGGAATCGGAACGTATTTTGCAGCCATATCGATACCATCCCATCATATAGAGTGCCTTGCCAAGCTTCAAAAAGATTTTCGGCTCATTTGGGAACTCTTCAGATGCCTCGCAAAGCATTTCCACACATTCGGAAACTTCATTTGGCACATCTCCCTGCATCAAAACGAAGCCCTGATGATCAATGAGGCTCGAAGCCCTATCTAAAATCGTCTTGATTTTGTCTTCCCTGTCGTCGTAATAACCAAAAAGCGCATCGATCGACACGTGAAAATAGTTAGCAATCGCAGGCATCATCTCCATATCGGGATAACTTCCTCCAGATTCCCAACGAGAAACTGCCTGTGAAGTTACACCAAGTGCCTCAGCTAGTGCCTCCTGTGTGCGTCCGTCGTGATGTCGTAATTCTCGAATTTTCATTCCAATATTCAGTTGCATGGAATCACTCCTTCAAAATTGTTTTCACCGGTGTGATTATAGTATAGCAGATATTTTTTCAAAAAACAATTATCAAATAGTTGGTTGAGATTCAACTGTTATTTGGATTTGATAGCAGAAGATCATCCCACGAAAAACAAAAACCCCGATGGCGTTTGCCATCGGGGTTCAAGAATATCCATTAAAAACCAAATAAGAGAAGTATGAACGTCTTGTATGCGTTCTCAAACTTCATAGATAGAAGTTCAAGCCCTCGGTCTATTAGTATCGGTCAGCTGAACACATTACTGTGCTTACACCTCCGACCTATCAAACTTGTAGTCTGCAAGTGACCTTACTCCCTTGAAGGGATGGGATATCTTATCTTGAGGCTAGTTTCACGCTTAGATGCTTTCAGCGTTTATCTAAACCGTACATGGCTACCCAGCTGTGCTCCTGGCGGAACAACTGGTGCACCAGAGGTACGTCCGTCCCGGTCCTCTCGTACTAAGGACAGACCCTCTCAAATATCCGACGCCCACGACAGATAGGGACCGAACTGTCTCACGACGTTCTGAACCCAGCTCGCGTACCACTTTAATCGGCGGACAGCCGAACCCTTGGGACCTTCTCCAAGCCCCAGGATGTGATGAGCCGACATCGAGGTGCCAAACCGCATCGTCGATATGAACTCTTGGATGCGATCAGCCTGTTATCCCCGGCGTACCTTTTATCCAATGAGCGATGGCCCTTC
>JBGVLA010000010.1:0-35082 GCA_045124015.1 Eubacteriales bacterium
GAGGGCTGTCAATGTTCTTGTGATCTTTGTCTGGTTTCCGGAAGCAACAGCTGCATCATAGTTTGCTTTCGCAGTTTCGTAAGCAGTAAGCTGACCTGCGGAAGGCTGCTTGGAAGTGATTGCTTCATAGGAAATCTTGCCGAGTGCGGAAGTTTCGATATTAACTGCGTTGATGAAAGATTCAGCAGCGAGCATGAATACGCCGCCTTCATACTGTACCGCTACGTCGTAAGCGTTATAGTTGATGAAGAATACGGTATCCTTGCCGTTATCATCTGTATAAGTTACAGAAACAACGCCGCCTGTCGCATATTTTTCAGTGAAAGCTTCTTCAAGATCCTGTCTTGCAGTGTAGAGATTGTAAGTGCTGAGATATGCGGTTTCCTGAACGAGGAGCGCTCTCGCGTCGGTTTCCATATTGTTCATACGGAGTTCATCGACTTCATCTCTGGTCTTGAGGTAGATATCTTTCGCTGCTGCGAGCTGTTCGCGAGTGATGTTGGACTGAGCAAACATGAAGTCAGCTTCATCGCCTTCAAGACGGAATGCAGTTACAAAATCGTGATTTGTAATCTGTGCAGTCTGGAGACTACCGATCGCATCGTTCAATGTCTTGTAATTGGCAACGATTTCATCGTACCAGGTTGTGAAAGCTACAGAGTAGTTTTCGTTAAGATTCATCTTGTATGCACTCTTGATTTCCGAAGTATTCTGGTAAGAAAGGAGGAAGTAAAGAGCTGCACCGTTTTCAAGAGACTTCAATACTTCGTACTGAACGTCGCCTTCTGTGTTGATGATACCGCCGGCATAGTTCATATAACCGTGGAGCACGAGACCGATGAACGGAACGGAGTAAGAAGAAATCTGATAATTGGAGTTATCAAGAGGAAGGTCAACGATATCAGTAATGTACGGGAAGGTGTAAGAGTTACCACCCTGAACAAGGACATTACCCTGAGATTCCTTCATAGTCTGAAGAAGCTTCTGAGTATTCACCTTAGATTCTTCTCTGGTGAGAGGAAGCTCATCGTTGTAGTCGGAGCTGAGGTCTGTACCGAGTGCGAGAGAGGAGATAGCGCCGATCTCGTATTCGTTGTAATCTTCAGCAAATTTTTCAAAGAGTGTAAGATATGCGCCGGAGGAAACAACGTTACCCATACCGAAACGAGTGATGATCTGGTATACAGGGTCATAATCACGTCTGGTTGTATAACGACCGCTCATGGACTTGGAAGCATGCTTGCGGTAAGAGAATCCAGAGAATGTCTTTACGAAAGAAACAGTGGAGAAATTGAATTCGGGATAAATACCGATTCCGTTTACCTGCGCATAGGTGAGAAGTTCTTCGAAGCCGTCTTCGCCGCCGACTGTCTTATTCCACTTCACGTAGGTAGGATAGTAGGGCTTAGACATATTACCATTTGCAAAACCTTCGAGGATAAAGTTCACGTTTGTGATACCGTCAGCCTTGAGGGAGTCTGCCATTGTGATAACGTCTGCAAAGGTGGTAAGAGGCTTTTCAACTGTTACAGGGAAAGAAAGGAATGTATCTTCTGTATCGAGAGAACCGAAGGAATGGATATAAAGCGGGAGGCTGGGTTCTACTTCGCCTGTTACAAGCTCATCAAGAACACCATTCTTGATAAGGTGATCACGGTAAGCATTTGCCATACCGATATAAGAGGGTTCGTAGTAATCGATATTTGCCGCCTTAGAAAGTTCGGGGTCGGTAAGAAGGACATAACGAATGGTATAGTTACCGGTGTACTTTGTGGTATTTGTCGCTGTCATTGCGGAGTTGCTGCCACCGAGAGAAGAACCTACGGTTACAGAGTCGCTCTGCTTAACAGAGAAAAGTGCAAATACTGTGCTGTATTCTGTGGTACCTGCAGCACCGGTCCAAGCGGTCTGTCTGAGGTTTGCACGAATAGAAGCGAAGGAGTCGCCTTCTTCGATAATTGCCAAGAAGCCACGTGCATAGTCGGTAGTAACGGTCTTGTTACCAACGAGCGGTTTGTAATCGCCACGGGAAACGCTCTTAGCATTTACGGAAGTTTCGGTAAGACCGAAGATCGGGAGACGGAATGTTTCTGCATTCGCGTCAGTTGCCTGAAGGTCTTCAAGCGCGTAGTCAAAGCCGTAGAGAGAACCACCCTGAATACCGCTCTTTACTGTACCGTCAGCGTTGTAGTAGGAAAGGAGAGTACCGGAGCCGTCGGGAATAAAGATATAACCGCCGTTCTTGGTATATTCACCGCCCTCAACAGTCTGAGATGCAGTAGTCTTCAATGTTGTGCAACCGAAGTAAGGAAGCAAAACAAGGTTTTCAAGTGTATAGTTGGTTTCGTTGTAACGAATGGATTTTGCGGGGATACTTGCGGTCAAGCCTTCCTCGTCAATGGTGTATTCAACAGCAAGACGGAAAAGCGGAGGTTCTTTTTCGTCGCCTTCATAACCTGTGATTTCATGGTCTTCTTCCAATTTGTCAAAGGTGTATTCAGGAACATATTTACGAATAAGAGCTTCGATCTTCTTCTTTGTACGTTCACCGATGCCGAGCAAGTAGTACATCTGTGCACCGGGATTTTCAACAAGGAAGCGGATGGAGTCAGGATTTTCAGCGGAAGCAACAACAGAGGGATCGTATACTGCGCCTTCGCTTGCAGGACCAACGATCTTGTAGTAAGCTTCAGAGTTTACAATACCCATATAGGTCTGCAATTCTTCGCTTGTAAATTCCTTCTGACGAGCAGCAAGAACATCGAGAATCTGAGAGTGGAAACGCGATGCCTCGATCCACTGCGGAATAAGACGTTTGGTTTCAACGGTACCAAGTGCATATTCTACACGAACACCGTTTTCAATGTTTTTGAACTGAATCTGACCGCCTGCAAGAGCTGCATGAGTGTAACTCATCATTGTGGAGGTTGCGCCGGTCAAGGTATCCTCATACTGAAGGATGATCTGAGAAAGAAGTGCCTGACGGATCGGGTCATCATTATCCTTATCACTCGCAGAGGACTCTGTACCTGTTGCGATATCATAAGGGTTAGAGAATGTAAGTTCCCCGGTCTTCAAATTTTTGAGAGCAAATTCACCGGACTGTGTATCGAAATACATAGCGTAGCCGTATTCTTTGCTTTCATACATAAGGGTCATGGTCGTCAGCTTATCAGCCATCGATTCGTATTCGGTTGTGGGATAATTAGCGATATCCGCGATATCAGCCGCAAAAACAGGCAGGCTCACAGCGGAAAAGGCAAGAAGAATTGCCAAAACCGCTGAAATAATTCTGATTTTTTTCATATATTTCCCTCCTGTTTATTGTGCTCGGTATGACAATTCCGTAACGATATCGGTTACGAAAGAAACCATTCGAGTGATAAGGTTCCAGAAAAGAACCGCCACGAACAGGATAAAGATCATACCAACCAAAGTAAAGAGTGTAATTGCGATATTACGGCCCATAGAGTAACCGTGTGTTGTCATCGAACCGAAGAAGATGAGCATACCGGTCCATACATAGGAAAGGCCAAGGATCAAAGTGATCATTTCCGCTTCGGTAAGGGAGCAGAAGTTTGTTGCGATGGTCGCGGGAATGGTGAGAAGCGGGATCGGCATCAAAGCGTATGCAGTTGCAATGAAGATATCCTTCAAAGTACCTTCACCATCAAAGAGTGTGGTGAGACACCAGTTAGCAATGCACCAAAGAGCAAATACTACGCAGAATGCAATCACGATACCAAATACATTACCCTCAGCAGAACCGCCGCCGAAGAGGTAAGCGGAACCAACCTGCTGGTAAAGGAGCGAAGCAGCTGTCAAAACAACGATGCAAACAGCGCCTCTGACAGAACCACGTTTTTCATGCTTCAAATCCCAGAAGCCATCGAACGGGTGCATCATGACATAGAAGCCATAGAGGAATTCTTCCCAAAGTGTACGTTTGCCAACCTTGGTGATACCTGCCTTATTCTTCTTGCCAATATAACCGAAGAACTTAGAAATGAGAACGACCAAAACAACGATAACGATAAGAACCACGATGATGTACTTCTCTGTTGCCGCTTTTCTCCAAGCCTTGAATGCGATGGAGTAGTTGGTCTGTTCATGAGCATCCTTGTAGTAATCCATAGCTTCTTCGTACTTGCCCTGACGGTAAAGGTTCTTACCGATACCAACGTAAGCAGCGTCGAAGTTTACGTTTCTCTTAAGGATTTCTTTCCAGTCTTCATAACCGAGAGAATATTCGCGGTTGTTGTTGTGTTCAAGAGCAAGGTCGATAACGTCGCCGTAGTCGGTTCTCTTGAAGACTGTGATGGAGTTGAGTACGCTGTCAAGAACGTAGATGTCGCTTCCGCAATATGTGATCGCGGTAGGAGCAGAAAGGTTGCCGAGCTGAGAACCCTGGTCGCCGAAAGCGAAAAGCATATTGCCTTCGTTGTCGTATGTGTAGATCTTGCCACGCTTGGAGTCAAGAACGGACCACATACCGTTGGGACCGATCGCGATATCAACGAGTTCAGAAGGACCTGTGTGCTTACCCATAGCAGCAGTTGCTTCGGTTGCAAAGTTAACTTCGCCGGCAGGCATTGTAAAGCCGTTACGAACAAGGATATCGTCGCCCTTCGCGTTCAAACGCTTAACGGGCGCATAGGTTTCGTTTACAGTGTTGGACTGAAGTGCGCTTGCGAGATTCTGGGAGTCCGCTTCATCGAAGATGATGGTAGCCCAAACTACGCCTTCATCGTCCATGGTAAGGTTCTTATAAGGAGTAGAAAGATAAGATTCTGTGATGATATTCGGGAAGATCATACGGCGGATACGAACAGCCATAGACACGGATGCTTTCTGAGCACCGATGAACGCCTGGAAAGAGCCATCCTTATTGAGCGCGATGATACCGGAATATGTTGTGGAGGATACGATATACATCGTACCGGATTTGTTTACACCAACAGCCACGGGACGGAATACGGTATCCGAACCCATGATGCTTGCATCGGGAGCTTCCACGATATCATAGAAAGGAGCTTCTTTTTCAGTTTCAGAATTTTCAACGTCGAAAATAACGATACGAGCGTTGAGAGTATCACAAACATAGAGCTTGTCATCGAAAACAAAGAGGCCGGACGGTTCATACAAGCTATCCTGTACACCCTGTTTGTTTACGAATTTACCGATGGAAAACTGATAGATCAACTTTTCGTTGAAAACTTCAACGGTGTTGTTTTTCGTATTGGAAACATATGTCCAATTTCTGTCGTCCACGAAGATATCCTGCGGAGAATTCAGAGCATGAGGCATATTGAGTTCATACGAAGTGAGAGATGTGCTGGGAACGTACGCATGAGGCGAGTAAACCGGCATACCATCAATATCGTATGTGTAGGTCTGATACGGAGCCGCTGCAGCGGAAACTTCCAAAGCCATACCCAAAAGGAGGACAGCTGCGAAGATCAAGCAAATAATTTTGGAAAACTTTTTCAAAACAATATCCCCCTTTCTTAGTCTTTCATACCGGAAGTAGACATCGTTTCAACGACGTTACTCTGGGAAATTACGAATACGATAACCGGAACGATCAACATAACGATCGACGCTGCTGCACCGACACCCGCACGAGCGATACCGCCGGATACGATCTGCTGGATCGCGTAGTTGAAGGTTTTGAGCTGTTCACTCTGGATGTATGTGGAAGAACCGGTGTTCCACAAATCCTTGAAGGAGTATACGATAAGGGTCATGCACGCGGGCTTAACCATCGGCATTGCGATCGTCCAATAGGTACGAAGTTCGCTGGAACCGTCAAGTCGAGCAGATTCAAGAACCGCGTCGGAGATACCGGAGGTCATAAACTGACGCATAAGGAACATACCAAGTGTTGCGCCCCATGCAGGAATGATGATCGCCCAATAAGTATCAACAAGACCGATCTTACTCATGGTAAGATAGTTTACGATACCGGTAACGGTAGCAGTAAACATAAGGGAGTAACGAACTGCCTCGGAGAGGAGTTTGCGTCCCGGGAATTTCATTTTGGAAACGACGTAAGCGGCAAGAGAGCCGAGGAAGAGGTTACCAAAAGTACCGGCTACGGAAATAAGCACGGTATTAAAAATGTAACGAGAGAACGGAACCCAAGAAGATGTCATACTTGCGAACATATCGCCGAAGTTCGAAAGCGTCGGATTTACAACGTAGAATTTCGGAGGATAGTTCCAAAGTTCATCGAGCGGCTTCAAGGACTGGATGATCGCGTAGTACATCGGGATAAACATAAATGCACCGAAGATGATCAGGAATAATGAAATTCCGAAGTCGCCTCCCGCAGAACGGTTGAGGACAACTTTATGATTTCTGGTTCTTAACTTCTTTGACATATCATTGTCCCACCTTATTCAAGAGTTTATTTACAAGCATGTTCGAACCTACCATCATGACAAAGAGGACAGTTGCGATCGCAGAGGAGTAACCTACTTCGAAACGCTGGCCGCCGTAGTCCTGGAGGTGATGCATGATTGTATGCGCAGCGTAGTTTACGCTGGGGAAGCCGGCAAGGTCGTTTACGACCGTACCGAAGTTAAAGGACTGTGTAATCGCCATAACCGCACCGAAGAGCATCTGCTGCTTCATGTTCGGAAGGGTTACATACCAAAGTTCCTGCCATCTGTTCTTGATGCCGTCCACTGCAGCAGCTTCGAACTGATCCTTCGGAACGGTCTGAAGACCACCGATGAAGGAAAGGAACGATACACCGAGAGAGGACCAAAGAGCAACAACGATACAGAGAGGCATTACGTAAGATTCATTCTTGAAGAACTGGATCGGTTCCTGAATGATATCAAGTCTCATAAGGATAGAGTTTGCATAGCCGTAAGAGTCGCCGTCGAAGATAACCTTCCAGATAAATGTCATACCTGTGGAAAGAGACGGTGCATAGAAGATAAGAGTTACGACAGCTCTTACCTTCGGGGGAAGTTCGTTAATGAACCACGCTGTGAAGAGGGAGAGGATATAAGAAACAGGGCCCGTCATAACAGCGAAGATAAGGGTATTTGCTACAGCTTCAATAAAGATATCGTCATCAAGGAAGAGACGCATATAGTTATCAAGGAAGATAAACTGCGGTGCTTCGATCATGTTGAATATCGTGAAACTGAAGAATAGTGAAAGAATAACAGGTAAAATAGTGAAAGTAAAGAAAATGAGGTAGTACGGTGCGCACATGAGGTAAGCAACGTAATTGCGCTTCATTTCTTTCCATGTCCACTGCCACATGGTCATCTCTTTACGAGCGACCGGTTTTTTGGCTTTCTGTTTTGTTTCAACAGCTTTTTCCGACATGTCCGTATTCTCCTTTGCTAAAGTTTAGTTTGTATTGGAAGGGATAAAGAACTTACGCTTAAGTTCGTCGCGCTTTCTCTGGAATTCAGCATTGATCGTACTTGTGTAATCCTGAAGTGCTTCGCTGGGTACATAGTCGTTATTATATACATTAAGGAAAGCGAATTCAACGTTACGTGCGATAATGTAGGAACCGGGCATTTCCGGAACAGCCTGGAGATTCGAGAACTGGTTCTGAATTTCCTTAAGTTCGCTTGCTGTCCAAGACATGTCGTTGAAAGCATCCATGTTAGCGGTTGCATACTTACCTGCAGGACCAAGGAGCGCTACGAGTTCGTTTGCGTACTGACCCTGAACGGTAGAGCCCATCCACCACTTGATGAACTTGAAGCCGGCTTCGTCGGTGCCTCTTTCAATCGCATCTCTCATAATAACGATGCAGTTGATGGAAGCCATAACAGACTTGTTGATGGAGCCGTCTTCCTGAACGGTACCGGGGATCGTTGTGAAGCCCCAAAGACCTTTAAGTTCAGGAGCGAAGATGGTAAACTGGTTGTAGAAGGTAATGTAGTCGCCAATGAAGAGAGGCATTTCACCGGAACGGAAGCGGTTAGCCGCATCGTATGTCAACGGGAAACGATAAGTTGTAAAGAATGTGCAGAGCTGAGTGAAAGCGTCAAGTGTGATATCCTGGTCGAAGGAAATCGTTGTACCGCCGTTGGTGTAGAGAGAACCACCGTTCTGATAAATGAACATATTGGTGATCGTGGTATCATGAGGCATACCTACGAGGTAGTTCTGAGAAACGAGGATCGGCATGATCGCGTTGAACTCATCCCATGTGTTGGGAACGGTAAGTCCAAGAGAAGCGAGGATGTCTTTGCGGTAGAACATAACGCTAAAGCTCTGTTTTTCCGGAACACCGTATACGGCGGTTTCACCGTCAACGGAGTCGAGAGCAACGGTTACGGGAACCCATGCGGATTTGTGGAAGTAGTTCTTAACTTCATCGAAGCCTTCATATCCGTCAAGATCAAGAATCAAGCTACGAACTGCGTAGTTGATACAGTCGGAAGAAGTAACGTCCATCATAACGTCAGGACCTACACCTGCGAATGCTGCAGGAAGAAGTGTGCCGGCTGTAACGAGCTTGAGGTTTACGGAGATATCGGGGCATTCTCTGCTGAAGCTTTCATCGATGATGGAACGAATGATCTGTGCATATTCACGAGATACTGTGGTCCATACTTCAATCTTGGTTGCATCCTCGGAAGCGTTGGAGGAACCAAAGGAAGAGTTATCACGAATAAAGCTGTATACGAATTTCTGAATTTCGAACCAAGCACTCTGGAAGAAGTTGCCCTCGCCCTTGGGCAATTCGTTTCCTGCGGGCTGGATTACGAAGTAGTCAAGGATCAAAGCCTGCTGGCCGATATCGTTGATCCAAGTACCAAGGTTACCGATGTAAGACTTGAGCGCGGAGAAGTTCTTTGCGATCTGTCTTTCGGAGTCTGCTGCCATAGTTTCAAGAACACGGGCAACGTTTTCAATGGTAGCGGTAGCCGAGCTGGACTTACCATCGGAGATTTCCTGAATCTGTTCGGAAACCACATAGAGTCTTCTCGCAAGAGTATTCATGTCTGCGATCTCGTCCGGAATTCTCTTGTAGTAAGAGTAGTCCATGTAGGGGTCAGGATCTGTACCGGAGATCTGAAGGATGGTGATGTAGATCTCGTTGATTCTGGTTACGCAGTCGCGAACTTCTGCGATAAGACCACCGAGGTTACCATAGTTTACTTCAAGCTTGAAGGTGTGGCTCTTGCCGCCTTCGAGGTAGAATTCAAATTCGGTAGTACCGTCTGTGAAGGTACCGCCCTGCCAACCCTTGTCATAAATGAATTCAAGGTTGTTTGCTTCTTCGAAAGGAATCTCGCCATCGATGTAGAGTCGACGGGAAACGAAAAGACCTTCGAGTGCGCTGGAAAGGAATCTGGAGTTGATGGTGTAGAAGCCACCCTTTCCTTCCGGAATGCTTACGGTCCATTCGATCCACTGACCAACAGAGGACCAGTTGTAGGAACCGTTACGGCCGCCGATATCGTTGATCCAAGAGTAGCTTGCGTGCTGCGGGCTTGTGATCGCGGATGTGCTGTCGTTCTGACCGTAGATCGTGCTGGAAGAAGTTGCTGTTGCAAATTCAGCCTCCAAACGAATGATCATATCCTGCGGAGCGGTCGTTGCACCATGTGCTTTGTGATATGCTACGTATTCTTCATAAGTCTGAAGTGTTTCGCAAGCACGGAGAGTGATGGATTCGAGCGCCATCGGTTCCTTCTGTGCTTCGAGTGAAATGGTGTTTTCACCTGCTTCGAGATAGAAGAAGAATTCGCCGTTGTAGTAACCTGTGGGGTCGCATGCGGTGTATTCATTCCATTCGGGAGCTTCCACTTTCGAAGGACGGCGATGGTTGCCCGAGCTATCCTCTTCATAAAGAATATCTTCGATATTACCATTGGTGTCGTATACGACCTGACTGTCATCGAGCTGATCGATCCAAGTCTTGGTCATCAAAAGGTTACGAACTTCGGTAAAAGGAACTTCGCCGTTGATACGGAGAGTTCTTTCGATGTCTGCCGCCTTGGAGACCTTAACGCCATTCAATTCGGAGATAGCGTAGTAAGAAAGGTCAATAGCGTAAAGACCGGTTTGGGGAACGGTTACTGTCCAAGTTGCACCGCCTTCGCCGGGAAGGTATACAACATTGTTTTTGCCGTCAAGCTCAGCCAAAACCTGTGCGCCTGCGGGAAGCGCAATGGCATCAGCAGCGTTGATCACGATGGGAGCGCCCTCGTATTTCGGCTGAGAACCGTATTTTTCCTTGTACTCGGACCATTTTGCGTCTCCGAGTATTTCAAGAGCTTCATTGGCAACGGATGTTTCCTCTTCCTTTGCAGGTGCAGAGAGCACCACGTTAGTAGCACCCACGCTCAGGAACACGCCCGAAACCATAAGTACGCTGAGGATCAGCGCAACCACTCTTGTCAGCTTTGAGTTTTCCATAGATTTTCCTCCTCTTACGGATTTTGCAATTAGCTGTTGTTACCATATCTTTTTGGGCAAACCGACACGGTAACATTTATTACTTTATAATACTACCACTTCATTCACAAAAAATCAATAACTTTCGTCATCACTTTTTTTCACTTTCTCCACAAAAAGTTCACAAATCAGTCAAAAAACGGTCATTTCTATGAGTAAAAGAGATATTATATATATCTAAGGTAGATTTTTCATTTTTCGTCTCTTTTCCCGTTTACAGAAGCAATGTCTTTTTCATTTACCGATGACCTTTGTTTTCTCTCAAAAAAGCTTTAATTTGCAAGGTTTTTCGGCTCTTTTCGGACAAATCGCCTTTTGTTTTTCCGCAACAGTAAATTGTATTTAACAATCGCAAATCAAATCCAATTTCCTTGCAAATCAAAAAGTCTCCTCGCTTTGTTCAACTTAGACAAAACCAAAACTCTGTTTTTGACACAATAGTCAAAGTGCCAAAAAGTTTTCCAGGGTGAAAAATATCACATTTTTCACCCTGTTTTTTCTAATTTTATTCTGATTTTTATTGTGAATCTCTGTTTTGATTAGAGATAGACTTCGGGGGTCTGATAATTCCGCCAAAGAGCAATGTGTCCCCTTCGTAAAACACAACGGATTGTCCGGGAGTTACCGCACGCACAGGTGAATCGAAGTCCACCTCTGCCACATCACCTTTGATTTTGACGGTCGCCATCACAGGCTTTGCCGCATAGCGAACCTTTCCTTCGGCACGGATAACGCCATTTTCCATCGGCATCAACTTCTGGAAATTCAGCGTATCGCAAACAAGATGCGTGGAGAAAATCTTCGTCTCGTCCGAAACGACCGTTACGGTATTCGCCATAGGATCGATCGCCGTAACGAAGCCCGGCTTACCGAGCGAAAGCCCCAACCCCTTGCGCTGTCCGATGGTATAATGAATGATACCGCGATGCTGACCAAGCACTCTTCCCTCTTCATCGAGGAAATCCCCCTCGGGAAATTTACCGATCGCTTCTTCAATATAGGAGATATAGTCATTTGTGGGAATGAAGCAGATTTCCTGACTCTCCTCGGCATCTGCAGAGGGGAGATCCATCGCAATCGCATCTGCTCTCACATCCTTTTTCTCTCGTTCGGCAAGCGGAAGCATCAACATCGAAAGCTGTTCTTGTGTAAGACGCCAAAGCACGTAGCTTTGATCTTTTTTTGCATCGCTCGCCTTGCGGACGAAGTAGCGGCCGCTTTCGGCATCATAACCAATATTCGCATAATGCCCTGTTGCCACACGGGATATACCAAGCGAGCGAGCACACTCACAAAGCGATTCAATTTTGACATAGCGATTGCAGATGACGCAAGGGTTCGGTGTTCTTGCCGCCGCGTATTCCGTCAGAAAGTCTCGAACGACAACATCCTGAAAACGTTTCGAGCAATCCACCACATGGAGCGGAACACCAAGCGTCTCCGCCACCTGTCGTGCTTTTTCAACATCGGTGTTATCGCTCATTTTCAGCACCGCGCCAACGACATCATAGCCCATCTTTCTCAGCTGAACAACAGAATATGTGCTGTCAAGCCCACCGCTCATGCCAAGCAATACTTTTTCTTTCATAAAAATCTATCCTTATATATATTATAGACCGTCCGCATAGCGGACCTTTTCTTCACTCTGAAAATCCGTTCAGCGGTATTTTTCAGCTTCTGCTACGGCGAGACTGTCGCAACGTTCATTATAGACATGACCGTTATGACCGCGCACCCAAACGAATTTCACCTGATGGACCTCAAGCAAAGAAAGAAGCTTTTCCCAAAGATCGGGATTGAGCGCGGGCTTGCCGTCGCCCTTCTTCCAACCCTTTGCACGCCATGACCGCGCCCAACCGAGCGTGATGGCATCGACGAGGTATTTGGAATCCGACCAAAGCTCGACCTCACAGGGCACCTTCAGCGCGGAAAGTCCTGCGATCGCCGCAGAAAGCTCCATGCGGTTATTGGTCGTCTTCGCCTCACCGCCCGAAAGCTCTTTTTCAATCTCACCATAAACGATGATGCAGCCCCATCCACCGGGACCGGGATTGCCTTTGCAAGCACCGTCCGTATACATTTTAACCTGTTTCATACCGATTCAATCTCCAAACTTCTACCCGTATCCTGGGATTCTCTGGCAAGAAGCGCCGTTCTCGTCGCAAAGAACGTATCCTCCGCGCTAACGCGGCACTTCCCATCACCCTGCATCTCCAGAATCATTTCTTCAAAAAGCTCTGTTTCCGTCTGTACGAGCGGAAGCTCACGCTCACCATCCTTATCGATGACGAAAACACGACCGCCACGCACCTCAAGGATACCCTCCGAGCCTACAAGACGAAGTCTGTCGTCATCATGACTCGGTGCCATCTTCGGGCGCATCACATCCGCCGAAACGGACGCCATTCTGCCGCCTTCGCAACCAAAGATACAAAGTGTAGACGCTTCCATCGTACCGTTTCCTGCGTTGCAAGCAGTACTGCCGTACGCCATGACCGTCGTCGGACGAAGACCGCCGATGCGTTCTACCCATTCGATCGCATGGATCGCCACCCACGGAATCGTACCGCCGTACTGCTCCCTGTCGGAATAAAACGCCTCACGGTTTCCCATGCGATAGGATTTCTGCGCGTTCGCAAGTCTCACGTCGCCGATACCGCCCTCTCGGATAAAACGATATGCCGTTTCAAAATGCGGCAGATAGTCGATACCGAACATACCCACAAAGCAAAGATTTCTGTCTGCATATCTCGTCTTTGCCTCATAATAAACCTTTTCCAGTTTATCAAGTCCCGTAAGCGTCGTCGCAACAGGCTTTTCACAGAAAACGCTGATCCCCATGGAAAGTGCCGTCTGTGCGATCTCACCGTTTTTCGCCATCACGGTATTGACGACCGCGATATCGGGCTTTTCGGCTTCCAGCATCTCTTTCCAGTCCTCGTAAATATGCGGCTCAAAGCCGAATCTTGCAAGATTTCGTATCGCCCTCTCCCGATCATCCTCCGCATGAGGAAACGCGATCCCCCCGATATTCATACCATATTTTTTTGCCGTCGGAAGTGCGTAAGCATAATGCCCGATAGCACCGATTTGAACAATATTCAACACCAGAATCACCTTGTTTCTTTCTTGATTTTTTCCCAATACAGCTTTGCCGCCTGCTCAGTCTTATTATCTCCAAACGCATAAAATTGAACGTTTTTCAAATCATCCGGTAAATACTGTTGGGCGGTATAATGATTCGGAAAATCATGCGGATATTTGTAATGCTGACCCTTTTCGGATGCATTCTCTCCGTCGAAATGTACGTTTTGAAGTGCTCGCGGGAAGGTCGTGCCTTTCCCTGCCGAAACCGTTTCCATCGCCATATTCACACCCATATAAGCAGAATTGGACTTAGGCGCTGTTGCAAGCATCACAGCGGCGTTTGCAAGCGGCACTCTTGCCTCAGGCATACCAAGCTCACGTGCGCTTTGCACGCAAGCGTACGTTACCGCCGCCGCCATCGGATAAGCGAGCCCAATATCCTCGTTTGCAATGACGAGCAGTCTTCTGCAAACGGAGTTGAGATCGCCGCCCGAAAGAAGCTTTGCAAGATAGAAGAGCGCCGCGTCGGGATCAGAACCGCGAATCGATTTCTGCAAAGCGGAAAGCAGATCGTAATGTCCGTCGCCATCGCGGTCAAAGCCCGCCATGCCCATGACCTCGGGCAAAAATCCACGCACGACCTCCGCCGTGATATCGTCATAGACCGTCGCAAGATTTTCATAGAGGCTCACCGCGCGTCTGGCATCCCCGGCGGCGGCGGAAGCCACCATCGAAAGCGCCTCAGGGGTCATGGTAACCGCTCTCCCCGTCTGCTTCATAAACACATCGGCGGCACGCAGGATCGCGCGCTTCAGCTCCGATATGCCGATGGACTTAAACTCAAAGACCGCACAACGGGAAATGATAGCAGGATAAATATAGAAATACGGATTTTCCGTCGTCGAAGCAATGAGCGTGATGCGCCCGTCCTCAATGAACTCCAAAAGCGATTGTTGCTGCTTTTTATTGAAATACTGAATTTCGTCCAAATACAACAAAATGCCATCCGAGCCGAGAAGCGAACCGCTCTCGGCAATCACCTGCTTCACGTCGGAAAGCCCTGCGTTTGTCGCGTTGAGCTTATGTAAAGTTTTCCCCGAAGCCTCGGCAAGGATATTCGCCGCCGTGGTCTTCCCCGTCCCCGAAGGTCCGAAAAAGATCATATTCGGAATGTGATGTGCGTCGAGCATCTTACGAAAGATTCCCCGCTCTCCGAAAAGCTTTGCATCTCCCACCATCTCGTCAAACGAGCGCGGCCGAACACCGTCCGCAAGCGGTTTTTTCAGCATAGAATTTCTCCTTTTCCGATTTATTTTTCTTCATGCTCAAGACATTGATAATGCTTGAAAGGACAATTTTCACAATCAGGCTTTCTCGCGTCGCAGACCTCTCTGCCAAACCAAACGAGCCTATGACAGAAATCCGACTGCTTCTCGGGCTCCACGATCTCCACGAGAGCCTTCTCCACCTTTTCAGGAGTTTTGCTGTTTGCAAGCCCCAAGCGATTGGAAATACGGATGCAATGTGTATCTGCCACAATCGCAGGCTTGCCGTAGATATCCCCAAGAATCAAATTGGCGATCTTTCTGCCGACCCCGGGGAGCGTCAAAAGGTCCTCCATCGTGTCGGGAACCTTACCGTCAAATTCTTCTACAATGATTCTGGAAAAATCCTTGATGTTCTGTGCCTTCACCTTATACACACCACAGGAATACACGAGCTTTTCGATCTCACCGATGGGCGCGTCCGCCATTGATTTCGCATCGGGAAAACGGCGGAAAAGTTCCTCACAAACGATATTCACCCTTGCATCCGTACACTGTGCAGAAAGTCTACCCATCACGAGCAATCGCCAAGGGTCTCCCTCGTATTTCAGCGCGCAGGTCGCATCGGGATATTTTTCCTCGAGCGCCCGTACGACCTCCGCCGCACGAATCTTTTTTTCTTCAAGCGTCAGCATGACAGCACCTCCTTTCAATACATTGCCACGTCGAGCAGTTCAAGTCCAAATTCCTCGCGCAAGAGCGAAAGCATCTCTGCCACGGGAAGTCCAACGACGTTATGAAACTCGCCCTCGATGCGCTCCACAAAAGCACTGCCCTTCATCTGAATGGCGTAAGAGCCCGCCTTGCCCATCGGCTCGCCCGAATCCACGTACGCCTTGATCTCTCTTTCGGAGATATCGCGGAATTTCACGTCCGTTCTCGCCGCACGGCAGGAAATTCTTCCTTTATAATAAATAGCAAGTCCCGAGAAAACGGAATGCCACGAATCCGAAAGCATACCGAGCGTCAAAATGGCGTGTGCCTCGTCCTTGGGCTTGCCGATAATCAATCCACTGTAAACCACGACCGTATCGCAAGCGATGACGAGCGTTTCCCGAGACAGAGAACCATCCGCGCGAAGCTTTTCGACCACGTTTTTGCATTTTTCGTGCGCCGTCTGCATAACGAATTCCTCGGGCGCAAGCTCGGGGGATGCATTCTCCTCGGCATCGGAAACAACGATGCGAAATGGGATTCCCAGCGTTTCCAAAATCTCTTTTCTTCTTGGGGAGGCGGAAGCCAAAACAATGTCAAGTTTTTTCATGTATAGTACCCATTATAATCTTCTGAATTTTGTTTTCGCAGGCAAACGGTTTTCGATCGCATCGATGATGGAATCCACCTCGCTTGCCGTCTCATCCGTAAAGATCGCGTGAGAGAAAAGTCCTGCAAGCGGTTTATCCGCCATGTAGGTCGGCACGCTGTTATAAATGACGTTTCGGTGCTGAAATTCACGTGTCATTGGGAATTTCGCCCCTGTTCTATCCGTCAATACAGAAAATTTATGCGTATCGCAATAATGACAGCCTTCCGAGCTCATAACGTTCGGGAGCATCATATCTCGAATCGCGCATTTCTCCATCGTCATAAGAGGCAGTCTGCCGTAGATAACGTAGCCCTTCGGCAAGGAAGATGCCACGCCCATGCTTGCCGAAACACCGATCTCTGGCGAAAGCACGAGAGAAGCAAAGCGCTTTTGCGCGTAGACCGAAACGCTCGTCGAATTATAAGCATTCAGACGAATATCGCCGTGCTTTTCAAGCCCCAATTCATCGCAAAGCTCGCTCTGCCAAAAGCCTGAAACCAGTGCCATTTTGCATCCTGCTTCAAAAGCCTTTTTCGCCATCTCGCGCACCATGGGGATCTCATGGTCAAACGCGACGGGCGGAAGTGCCACACCGATATTTTGATACTTCTTCGCATCATCCATATGCGCGATATACTCCGTAAGCGGTACGAAAATGCGGTCAAAATAACGCTTGGCTTTCTTGGTTACAGCGTCATAAAAGGCAAAATATGCACTTTTGTCATCCGATTCCACCGCGCCGCGCGGAAGTGTGAGCTTCGTGAATTTCGGATATTCCTTTGCCTTTCCAATAAGAGAATCCTCCATCATAGAAGCAAGCTCACGGCGCATCGCGTTGACCGCGGAGATCGGCACGTTCACGTCGTCGGCATTTACGGAAACGTCAAGGGCGCGGAACGGTGTTGTACCAAGCTTTTGGAGATTTTCCGAAAGTCTTTCGGGACTTGTCGGCGTTTTTTCTGCCTTTACACAGACATCACCCGTGATTTTGTGTTCATAAAGAACGCCCTCACGCTCCACTCTGCCCGTAAGCACGGCAGGCTTGCCGACGAGAAACTCACCGTTCAAGGAAAGATCGATCTTTCTCGGCGTCATCACGATCTTTTCGGAAGAAGCCGTCGTTTGTTTATCGGAATCGGTGCGAACACCGAGCATATTCTTATTGATTTTTTCGGTATGATAACCATCCGTAAAGCCCGAGCGACAGAAAAGGCTCGCCATCTTGCGGATCTCCTCCTCCGTAGCCCCCCTGTGCTCGTCGATGAGCTTGCGATAGATGGAAATGACTCCATACACGTAATCGGGCGTTTTCATTCTTCCCTCGATCTTGAACGATGCCACGCCCGCGTCGATAAGCTCGGGCATATATGCGGCAAGGCAAAGATCCTTCAGAGAAAGCGGATAGGGATTTTTCGTTTGATACGGCAAACGGCAAGGCTGCGCGCACTCTCCTCTGTTACCGCTTCGACCGCCGATGATGGAGCTCATAAGGCACTGCCCCGAATGGCTCACACAAAGCGCACCGTGAACGAAGATCTCCGTTTCGATGGGAGATGTTTCGCAAAGCGTTTTGATATCACGAAACGGAAGCTCACGGGGCGCGACCATACGGCGAAAGCCGATATCAGCAAGCGCTTTTGCGGAAAGCGCATTTTGACCACTGCACTGTGTGCTTGCGTGAAGCTCAATGCCCGGGAAATGGCGAAGAAGCTCCGTTGCAAGTCCGATATCGGCAACGATAAACGCATCTGCGCCATAAGAAAGCAATTTTTCCGCCAAGGAAAGCGCACCCGAAAGCTCCGCGGAATAGAGCTGGGTATTGAGAACGATATTGGTCTTCACGCCGTACAGACGGCACTTGCGAACTGCCGCAAGAAGCTCCTCATCGTTAAAGTTTTCCGCATTTTTGCGTGCATTAAAGCTCTGACCGCCAAAATAAACGGCATCTGCACCCGCCATGATGGCGGCTTCCAGTGCGGCGGGAGAGCCTGCGGGGGAAAGAAGTTCGGGCTTCATCATTTGTTACCCTTTTTCAGGTCTTCAAGCTCGAGCTTGAGATGGCAGTTTTCATCGATAAGATCCAGCGCACAAACAAGAGCCGCTTCAAGCTTCGTGATGCTTGTCTGAGTCGTCATATTGGTAATTCTGCGAGAAAGCTCGGAAGCGAGTATCTGTACGTATCTTTCATCGTTATCGGAGCTGAGAGGAAGCTGGACCCCTGCAATATTCAAGTTATGATTATGTTTCATCGGAAAAATTCTCCTTATTCTTGATATTTTTCTATTTTTAGCATTGAATTTATACGCAAGGAAGCGTATAATAAAATGAGATATCAAATTCACATTTATATATCTGTAATATTCTATCCTATTATAATACAAAACAAAAGCAAGTTCAAGTAGAAAATCAAAAGAAAGGTCAAGATTCATGAAAGAAATCATTCTCTGCAAATATGGCGAGATCGCACTCAAGGGTGCCAACCGCAACCACTTTGAAAAGCTTCTCCGCGACATTCTCAAACGCCGCACCGAGCCCTTCGGTAAATTCAAGATCTATTCTGTGCAAAGCACCGTATATATCGAACCCATGGAAGAATACGCCGATGTGGATGGCGCATACATTGCCGCAAAAAACACCTTCGGCATCTCTGCTGTCAGCCGCGCCATCGAAACCGAAAAGGATATGGGAGCTATCCTCGAAACGGTCAAAACGCAGTTCATGCCCTATATCGAGGACGCAAAGACCTTTAAGGTCGAGGCAAAGCGCTCCGACAAAAAATTCCCGCTCAAATCCCCTGAAATCTCCGCCGAGGTCGGCGCGGCAATTCTCGAAGCGTCCGGCGGACGCAAGCGCGTCGACGTGCATCATCCCGAAGTTGCCGTACGCGTGGAGATCCGCGACTACGCCGCATATATCTGTGCAGGTCAGGAACGTGCCATCGGCGGTATGCCCATCGGCTCCAACGGCAAGGGACTTCTTCTTCTTTCGGGCGGCATCGATAGCCCTGTTGCAGGCTTCATGATTGCAAAACGCGGTGTCCGCCTCGATGCGATGCACTTTGAAAGCTTCCCTTACACAAGCGAACGCGCACGTGAGAAGGTTCTCGCTCTCGCGGAAAAGCTCACCGCGTATACGGGCGATATCCACGTTCACATCATCTCCGTTACCAAGATCCAAGAGGTCTTGCGCGATACCTGTGAAGAAGATTATTTCACACTCCTTCTTCGCCGCTTCATGATGCGTCTTTCCGAACGAACCGCAGAAAAATTTGCGTGCGATGCACTCATCACAGGCGAAAGCCTCGGCCAAGTTGCAAGCCAGACCATGCAAGCGCTCGGCGTTACCAATAGCGTCGTTTCCCGTCCTGTATTCCGTCCCTGTATCGGCATGGATAAGGAAGAGATCATCCGCATCTCCCGTGAGATCGACACCTTCGAAACGTCGATCCTTCCCTACGAGGATTGCTGCACCGTCTTCACCCCTCGCCACCCCAGAACACGCCCTGAGCTTTGGAAGGTAGAGCGAGAAGAAGAAAAAGTCGATGTCAAGGCACTCGAGGACGAAGCCTTCGAAACGCTTGAAACCGTCGTCATCAAGCATCACGCATAATAAAACATCAGCAACATTCGCCCCAAATCGCCTAAACTTATTGACAAATCAACCCAAAAATGTTATACTATCTTTGGCAAAGTTTGATACGCAAACATTCTCGAATCGTTACGAAAGGCAAGGTTTCCCTATGAACACAAGCATCCCCACAGCCACACAAGTTATTCTTTTCACGTCCTGCAAAGGCGGCGTCGGAAAATCCACGGTGTGTGCAAATCTCGCAATGGCAGTTGCCAAACGCGGAAAGCGTGTTCTTCTCATCGACTGCGACTTCGGAAACCGCTGCCTGGACCTCATCACCGGTATGTCGGATGATGTCATTTACGACATCAGCGATATTGCCTTCGGCAGAATTCCGATGGAGCGCGCGATCCTTCGAGACAGAAGAAACGAAAATCTCTTTTTCATCGCCGCACCTTATAGCTTTGAAAACCGCATGAATACATTCGCATTCAAATCCGTTGTCAAGCGCCTTGTTTCTGCCGCAACCTATGACTTCATCTTCGTGGATACCCCCGGAGGCATCGGAGAGCCTCTCATGTTTGCCGCAGGCGTTGCCGATACGGCATACATCATTGCAGAACCGACTCGCGCCGCGATCCGCGCCGCAGACAGAACGTCGGAATTTCTCGCAAGCCGCGGCGTTCGCAGAAGACGACTCATCATCAATAAGCTTTCCGGACGCTCCGTAGAAAAAGCAAAGGATGAAGCCATCTCTATTATTGACAGCACCTCGCTCAGACTTCTCGGCATCGTACCTTACGATCCCGAGCTGATCACCGCAGGAAACAAAGGCATTCTCATGGATGAGATGATCAGCTTCAACATCACAAACGCATTTGACAACATCGCCGCCAGAACACTTGGAGAAAGCAGGAAGCTTTTCGACGGCATCCGCCGACTCCGCAAATTAAAATAAACGAAAGGATTGCGTTGCCCAAGGCAATGCGGGTAAGTTTTTATGGAAATTGCGCTCATCGCTTCCGAAACCAAAAGAGAACTCATGGTTCAGTTTTGTATCGCATATTGCGGAGTACTCGCAAAGCACAACATCTGCGCGCCTAAGATGACAGGCAGATTCGTTGCAGAGGCAACAGGTCTTCCCATAGAAGAGCTTCTTCCCGATTCCGAGGGCGGACTTCAGCAGATCGCATCCAGAATCACCTACGACGAGATCGACGTTCTTCTCTATTTCAGAGAAAACACCGAAGAACCTGAAGCGATGCTGAAGGATGCCATGCTTATGCGCGAATGCGACAGAAGTAACATCCCGACCGCTACCAACATCGCAACGGCAGAAGCGGTCATCACCGCACTCGATCGCGGCGACCTCGATTGGAGAAACTTCATCAATCCGAAATCCGAATACAACCACGCAAAGAAAGCAAAAATATAAATTCAAAATCAAACACCGAGAATTTTTTCAAATTCTCGGTGTTTTTGTTTGTTATATGATTTCGATCTCTGCCCAATGCACCGTGGCTTTTCCTTCGGAAATCCCCATTTCGATGACGGAAACAGGCGGAAGCGTACCGTCGTTTTCCAAGGTATAGACAACATAGCGCATATCCGTGTATTGCTGTGCAAAAGGCTCCCTTTCCTCTGAAAACTCGCATTTTCTCGCGCTGAGATAAACAGAAAGCGTATTTCCGTCAAAGGGGTCCTCTGCTTCGATTCCCAGAATCACATTGACCGCTCTTCCTCTTGGAATATCACCTGTTACAAGACGGAGCGCTTGATAATTTGACGGCTTGCCATTGCCCAAAAGCCTTACGGGAAGCTGTTTTTTGCCGTTCACACCAATGGCGGAAACATCGTTATACGTTACGACGTGGCGTCGCTTGGCAGAAACGCATTTTTCGTAATCGCCCACCGTTTTGAGAAATTCCCGATACCGCTCACCCGTCAAAAACGCATGATCCTCTTTCGCTGTGGGAACGTCCATGTAGTTAAAAAGATAGGTCGCGTCCGCGCCCTGCCAAAGATTCGCGCAGGCAGAGCCAACCGCCGTTTCAAAGGTGTTGCATTCATATTTTCGACCGCGTCTGTTGTAAGCGTCGATAAGGATCTCCAGCCCCGCGGCGATCTCCACGGGCTTCCCCTTGAAGATCCGTTTCCAAAGGTCGATGGGCATATCGTTATCCACGCTCGACCATCGCGGCGTTACCGTAATGAGATCGATCAGCCCGTTTTCCACCCAATCAAACACGTCAAAACCAAGACGAAGCGCTTTTTCGGGCGTATCGGGCAAGCGGACGGCGATTGGAATTTTGTGTCCGCGTTTTTCCTCCATACGCTTCACCATCGCATAAACCTCACGCATGAACGCATTGATGACGGAGATTCCCTCGTATTCGCGCCCAATCGTGATGGAATAGATCTCGCGCATCCAATCCAGCTCCAAGCCGTCCGTATCAAAGCGCTCCAGCGCATCCTCGATGACGGTCAGATAATGCTTCCGCACGTTTTCGTTCATGTAATCCAACGCATAATCATAATATTCGATAGCCCCCCTGTGTGAAGCACGGTTGTGCGCACGGTTTTCTCTATAAAAATCGCTGAACAGAATGGAATCCTCCTGCGTACATTCATGAATATCATTCATGCGGATGCTGAGCCAAGGGCGAATCCCGATCTCGCGAAGCGTCGGTATCCATGTATCGTAAAAGACTTCCCCATACGCTTCTTCATATTCTGTCAAAAGATTGATACAGGAGAAAATCAGCTCCGTTTCTCCACCCAGATAAAGCTTATCCTTGCCGTCCCGTACCCATTCCTTATATTGCGTGATGATGTCCTTCAGCCGCTTCGAGCGATACCACGGAATCGAAGCCCCCACGCATATCATAAAATCCGTAACGTCCGTTCCCTTATATTGCTTGATAAAAGCCACCAAATCTTCTTTGGTGATTTTCTTGTACCCTGCCTTTGCACGGCTATAAATAAAATGATTCGGATCTTCGTTGAAAATAATTCTGCCCATAAAAGCCTCCTTGTCAGGATATCCGCGTCAAACGACGGCACCCTCTTGTTTTTTCTTCTTTTCGATGCCGACAAGCACGATATAATACCCGATACCCGAAACAAGCTGCATACCGCCTGAGATCGCAAGGGTCGGAATCACGCCGATCGCCTTAAACATCGGCACGCACAAAAATCCTGCGAGCGAGGTTCCGAGGGTATTGAGAAGCATACGTCCCGCGGAATATTGTCCTGCGACCTTGTAATCGATGATCTTCGTAACGGTAACGGGAACAATGTTATTGAGAACGATCAAAAAGAAATATACGACCGCATATACGACCAAAAAAACGCCCGTGCCAAAAACCGTCAAAAGCGGGAGAAGCACCGCAAGCACGATACTGCAAATCAAAATGATGTTTTTATCGCGCATATAGCGCGCGATTTTGGAAAAGGCAAATGAACCGAGAATCGTCAGAGCATTGGTGATGATGATGACGTAGTTCGCGGAAACGCCGTCGATAAGCTCGGTGTAATAGCCGATGGTGATCGCCATGCTCACGATACCAAGACAAAAACCACGCAAAACGTTCGGCAAAACAAGCGTGATAAAGGGTCTATACTTAAAAAGATTGATTTTTTCCTTCGTCTTTTCGGGCAATTTCACCTTTTCTTCTTTCATGGAAAACGTTATAAACAAAAAGACCGCCCAAACCACGATCGTTAAAATATAGATGCCCTTCATCGCAGGCGCAAAGCCGAATGCAGACTGCGCAAGATGCGAAACGATAGAAAACGCCACCGCCACAATGCCGATAAGTGCACTCGAGATCGATATGTATCTGCCGTAATACTTCATATCCATGATATGATACGGCAATTTATAGACAAGGACGTTATTGATGCCGACAGAAATGCTGTAAATACCGCCGACCAGCAAAAGCACGGTATATACAGGGGAAAGGTCTGTAAACGTCAAAAAGCAAAGCGCCAACAAGAAAAGACAAAGCGGAACATCCAAAATATGCACGCTCGCCATCGTTTTGACGACGGATCTCACGCCATCCGATCCCTTTGAAAAAAGAAAGATCGTCAGCACCTGTACGATCTGCATTACAGAAACGAAGACCGTTACGTTTTCCTCGGAAAATCCGTATTCCAAAAGAAAGGTCTGCGCCACAGAACCGCTCGTTACAAGCGTAATGATGCTCCATAAAACGGAGTAGATATAAAATTTTCGAATATTGTTCATACCATGATCACCTCATTATTTCTGAAAAGAACTTGATAAATCGTTCACCTCATGATATAATTGTAGCAAAATCAGCAAAAAAAGCAATATACGATATAAACAGAGCATCTTTTTCATGTTTATATTGGAAAGGTTTGAATATGAATATCATCGAAGTCAAGCATCAAACGTCTCGCATCCTCTTCGACGATTCCGAGGGCTATCTCTCCTCTATCAACCGCGTCCCTTCCACGCCGCTTCATAATCATCTTTACAGCGAAATCCACATCGTTGTGGAGGGTGAAGCCGTTTTCACCGTAGAGGGGGTCGAATATCATGTTTTCTCCAATCAAGCAATTTTCATACCGTCATATCGCTATCACGCAGTAGAAGCGACGGGTGAGCAGATCGCGCGTATCGTTTTTTATGCGGAGCATGGCACAAAAGACGTCGTTTGCAAATCCATCGCAAGCGATTTGATCGCCGAAATCCTGAAAAAAATCCAAGAAAAAGCCGATATTTCTTTGATATATAACCATCTTTTCTTTATTTTGAATGAGCTGATCGCCTTAAAAGAACTGAAAATTTGTCCTCTTGACGACTACAAATTGCAGATTCGAGAATTCTTCTCCTTGAATTATGCAAAGAAGATCACACTTCATGATCTTGCAAAGGAATTGCATCTTTCGGAGATGCAGACCCAGCGCGTCATCAAAAAGTATACGAACAAGACCTTTGGCGAAAATCTTCTCGATCAGCGTATGATCGTAGCAGAGAACTTGATGAAAACCACAGAAATGCCCCTTTCCGAGATTGCCGAATATGTCGGTTATCGTTCTTACTGCGGTTTTTGGTAAGCTTACAAAAAATACAAAGAAAGCGAAAATATTTGCCCCGATCCTCTCATGTGCCAGGCGTAAAACGAGTAGCAAAGAGCTTTTCTCGAAGTCCTCGATTTCCCTCTTTTTCAAGCATCGGGTCATTCGCAAGGGTGGCTTTTGCCTCATCAAAAGCAGTATAAAGGAGCTTCACGTCGCCCTCAAGTGAGGCAATCCCGAGATCAAACTCGCCGCTTTGCCTTGTTTTTCCGTAATTCTGCTCCAAAAAGTCGCCGGGACCGCGCATTTCGAGGTCCTTTTCCGCGATCTTGAAACCGTCGTTCGTCGCGCAAAGGATCTTCAGTCTTTCACGCGCTTTCTCGCTTTTGCTGTCGGAAACGAGAACGCAGTAAGATTTCGTTTTGCCGCGTCCGACGCGACCGCGAAGCTGATGAAGCGCAGAAAGCCCGAAAAGCTCCGCGTTTTCCACGATCATGAGTGTCGCTCTCGGTACGTTGACACCGACCTCAATGACCGTCGTGGAAACGAGAATTTGGATATCGCCCTTTGCAAATTCCGTCATGATGCGGTCTTTTTCCTTACCACTTAGCTTCCCATGAACGAACGCCACGCGATATTCGGGGAAAACACCTGCAAGCTGCTCGGCAAACGCCGTAGCGGCTTTCTTTTTTGTCTTTTCCTCCCGCGCACCGACAAGCGGAACAAGGTCGCTCATGGAGACCTTTTCTCCGCTTTCACCCTCCAGCGTTTCCTCCTCTTCAACGGCAGGGCAAACGATATAGACCTGTCCCCCTGCTAAAATATTCTTTCGGATAAAGCCATTCAACCGTTCTCTATAACCTTCATTGACCAAAAATGTATCCACCTTTTGCCGTCCGGGGGGCATTTCGTCAATGATAGAAACATCCGTATCGCAATAAAGCACCATCGCAAGCGTTCTCGGAATCGGCGTGGCACTCATCGCAAGAACGTGAACGTTTTTCGCTTTTTCCGAAAGCTTCCGTCTCTGCCCCGTACCGAAGCGATGCTGTTCGTCGATAATAGCAAGCGCAAGGTCCTGAAATTGCACGCTATCCTCGATCAGCGCGTGTGTGCCGATGACAAAGGAAGAAATGCCCGACGCGAGATTTGCCACCGCCTTTTTCTTCGCGGAAGCCGTCATACTGCCGACAAGAAGCTCCGTTTGATAACCAAAACGCGCAAAAAACGCGGAAAGCTCCTCGTAATGCTGGCGCGCCAAGATTTCCGTCGGCGCCATCAAAGCCGCCTGCTTGCCGTATTGAAGCGCAAGATAGACCGCAAACGCCGCGCAGATGGTTTTTCCCGAGCCAACGTCCCCGACGACAAGCCGATTCATGACCGTACCGCCCGTCATATCCTGCTCGACGGCATCGCAAACGCGCATCTGCGCGGCGGTCAGCCGATATGAGAGCGAGGACATAAACGGCGCGCGGTCGATGGCCGACAGGGGCGCATCCGTCCGCTTCACCTCGCCGTCCTTGGAAAGCATCATGGAAAGCGCGAAAAGATACAGCTCGTCAAAGGCAAGTCGCTTTACCGCCACCGCCGTATCGTCAAGCGTTTCGGGCAGATGAATGAAGCGCAAAGCCTCGTGAATACTGCAAAATCCGTACTTTTTCAGCAAATTTTCGGATAAAAATTCTTGGATGCCATCCGTCTCGGAAGAAACCGCCGCCAGCGCTTCTTTCACCGTGCTTCCCATGAGCTTTTGGGAAATTCCCGATGTGAGAGGATACACAGGAACGAAAGCGCGCAGCGGCACTCTCGGCGTAACGGCTTCCATGATGGGAGATACCATCGAAACCGAGGCTTTTTCTTTCTTCTCCGTCTTAAACTGCCGCGGAGAAACCGCAAAAGGCTCACAAAATTCCCATGTGGATGCGGAGGGCTTGTCTCTTTTGACCTTACCGAAAAAGCGGAACGTCATGCCCTTATGCGCCACATCCTTTACATATGGCTGATTAAAAAATGTGATGGCGCAAACACCATCATCGTCAAACGCGGTGAATTTCGTGAGCGTCATACCTTTTCGAATCATCGCCGTTTTCGGCTCATTTGCAACCGTCAAAATAAGCGAACAGACCTCTCCATCCTCCGCCTCCGCCGTCGTTTTCACATTTCCCCGCGGTTCATATGCACGCGGAAAATGATACACCAGATCCTCGGCTATCCGAATCCCAAGCTTATGAAACGCCTCTGCGCGTTTTTCTCCGATGCCGTAAAAACGCTCGATCGGCGTCCTCTTCCCCACTTGAAGAGAGCTTTTTCTCATCCTTTCGCTCCTCCCCTAATTTTCGTTTATAAAATTATAACATATCCTCAAAAAATCGTCAAGAATCCTCATAAAAATATTGAAAAACGAAAAAAAGCATGATATAATAACAAGATGTAAATACATCTATATGAAATTCACCAAGGAGATTATTCATGGAAAAAGTAACCCCGAGAATCCTGCCCGGCTTTATGGAGCTTCTCCCCGCCGACCAGATTCTCTTCAACGATATGTATGACAAAATCCGTGAGGTCTACGAAAGCTTTGGTTTTCTTCCGCTTGACACTCCCGTCATCGAGCTTTCCGAGGTTCTTCTCGCAAAAGCAGGCGGCGAGACCGAAAAGCAAATTTATCGCTTCCAGAAGGGCGATAATGATCTTTCCCTTCGCTTTGACCTCACCGTTCCGCTCGCACGCTACGTTGCGCAGCATCAGAATGACCTCGTTTTCCCGTTCAAGCGCTATCAGATGAGCAAGGTCTACCGCGGCGAACGTCCCCAGAAAGGCAGATTCCGCGAATTTTATCAGTGCGACATCGACATCATCGGCGGCGATGACCTCGACATTCTCTACGATGCCGAAATGCCTGCCGTTATCTATCACGTTTTCAAAAAGCTCGGCATCGGTGATTTCACCATCCGCATCAACAACAGAAAGGTGCTCGGCGGCTTCTTCGCTTCTCTCGGTCTTTCCGATAAGATCGAAGAGATCCTCCGTATCATCGATAAGATCGAAAAGATCGGCAAAGACAAGGTCGTTGAAGAGCTCGTTAAGATCGGCGTTCCCGAGGAATCCACAGGCAAGATCATCGATTTCATCACCATCAGTGGCGACAGAAAGCAGATGCTTGAAAGCCTCCGTGCGCTCGGCGTAGAGGACGAAGCCTTTACCCTTGGCGTAAATGAGCTTGAAACCGTTTCCGATGCTATGGTCATGTTCGGTATGCCCGAAGAAAACTTCCGCATCGATCTTTCCATCGCGCGCGGTCTTGACTACTACACAGGCACCGTTTACGAAACCACCATCAACGGACACCCCGAATTTGGCAGTGTATGCTCGGGCGGCAGATACGATAACCTCACAGGCTATTATACCGATAAAAAGCTCCCCGGCATCGGCATCTCCATCGGTCTTACCCGTCTTTTCTCTCAGCTTCGTGATAACGGTCTGATCGCACCCAAGACAGGCAGTATGGCAAAGGTACTCGTCATTCCGATGGATAAGGACGTTCTCCCCTACGCCGTCAAGACTGCAAATACCTTCCGCGCAAACGGCATTCCCTCTGACGTTTACTATGGCACAAAGGGCATGAAGCAGAAAATGAAATATGCCGCAAGAATGGGCGTTGCTTACGCCGCCATCATCGGTACGGATGAAGCGACGAGCGGCGTGCTTGCGCTCAAGGATATGAACGGCGAAGGCGGTCAGAAGACCGTAAACGTCGAAGAAGCAATTGAAATTCTCAAAAATTAAGAAATAGAGGACAATTCTTATGGCAAGACTTGAAAAAACAGACAAAAGAACACATTATTGCGGTGAACTTCGTCTTTCCGATGCAGGCAAAGCCGTCTGCCTCATGGGCTGGGTTCAGCGCGCACGCGACCTTGGCGGTCTTATCTTCATTGACCTGCGCGACAGAACAGGTCTCGTTCAGCTCGCATTCGACGATACCACCGACCGCGCCGTATTTGACGAAGCATTCAAGACCCGCTCCGAATACGTCGTCGTCGCAAAGGGTACGGTTCGCGCAAGAAGCGCCGTAAACAAGCAGATCCCCACAGGTGAGATCGAAATCGCCGTTACCGAATATAAGATCCTTTCCGCGGCAGAGACCACTCCCTTTGAGATCAATGACGGTGTTAAGGTACGCGACGAGATCGCGCTCAAATACCGTTATCTCGACCTCCGCCGTCCCTCTCTTCAGAATAACATTCTCATGCGCCACGAGATCGCGCGCGTAACCAGAGAATATTACTACGAAAACGGCTTCATCGAAATCGAAACCCCCATGCTCATGAAGGCTACTCCCGAGGGCGCACGCGACTACCTCGTTCCCTCCCGTATCCATCACGGCAGTGTTTACGCACTTCCCCAGTCCCCTCAGATCTATAAGCAGCTTCTCATGCTTTCGGGCTTTGACCGCTACATTCAGCTCGCGCGTTGCTTCCGCGACGAAGACCTCCGCGCTGACCGCCAGCCCGAATTTACACAGATCGACCTTGAAATGTCCTTCGTCGATGAAAACGATATCATGGAAATGAACGAAGGCTACGTTGCAAGACTTTTCAAGGAAATCCTCAATGTAGATATCCCCCTCCCGCTCCCCAGACTCACCTTTGCGGAAGCGATGAACCGTTACGGCTCGGATAAGCCCGATACCCGTTTCGGCATGGAGATCCAGAATATTTCTGACCTCGTCAAGGATAGCGGCTTCTCCGTATTCTCGGGTGCCGTTGCCGCAGGCGGCTCCGTTCGCGCCATCGTTGCGAAAAATGCGGCTGCAACTCTCACCAGAAAAGAGATCGATAAACTCACCGAGCACGCCAAGGGCATCGGCGCAAAGGGCCTTGCTTATATCCGTTATGTTGACGAAAAGCCCGCTTGCTCCTTTGCAAAATTCATGGCAGAGGGCGAGCTTGAAGCCATCATGGATAAAATCGACTGCCGCCGTGGCGACGTTGCGCTCATCGTTGCCGATAAAGATAAGGTTACCCTCCCCACACTCGGCGCGCTCCGCTTGAAGCTCGGCAAACAACTCGATATCATTCCCGAAGGATACAACTTCCTTTGGATCACAGAATTCCCCTTCTTCGAATGGGACGAAGAAAACGAAACATGGGCAGCAATGCACCATCCCTTCACCATGCCTCTTGACGAATGTCTTGACTACATCGACAGCGACCCCGGTTCTGTTCGTGCAAAGGCATACGACCTCGTTCTCAACGGCGTTGAGATCTCCTCCGGCTCTATCCGTATCACGGACTTTGAGCTTCAGCAGAAGATGTTCCGCCGTCTCGGTCTTACCGACGAGGATATTCAAAAGAAATTCGGCTTCCTTGTTGACGCATACCGCTACGGCGCTCCTCCTCACGGTGGTGCGGCCCTCGGTCTTGATCGTCTTGCGATGATCATGTGCGGTGCAGACAGCCTCCGCGACGTTGTAGCATTCCCCAAGGTTCAGAATGCTTCCGAACTCATGAGCGGCTGTCCCGCACCCGCAGAACCCAAGGCGCTTGCAGATCTTGCGCTTGCATTTACAGAAGCAGAAAATAAATAATTTTTTATAAAGAGAGGTATTTCCAATGGATTTTCTCAACGGTCTTTTGACAACATTGGGCACCTGGTGCGTAACCACAGGCATCAGAGTCCTCGGTGTCATCCTGCTCCTCATCGTAGGAACCATCATCATCAAATGGATCTTGAAGCTCGTTAAAAAGGGCAAAAAGTTCCAAAAGCTCAGCCCCAACGCACAAACCTTGATCGTCGATCTTTTGACTGCTGTTCTGTATGTAGTCCT
Organism: Eubacteriales bacterium; assembly: GCA_045124015.1. Classification (GTDB taxonomy): domain Bacteria; phylum Bacillota; class Clostridia; order Oscillospirales; family CAG-272; genus QALR01. The sequence continues at coordinate 30,614 of JBGVLA010000010.1, forward strand.
TGTGATCCTCGCTGCTGTCAATCTCGGTGTTGACGCAACTGCGATCGCATCTGTTGTTACATCTTGCGGTCTCGCAATCGGTCTCGCGCTCCAGGGCTCCCTTTCCAACTGCGCAGGCGGTATTATGATGCTTATCTTCCACCCGTTCTCTATCGGTGATTTCATCGAAGCAAACGGCTTCTCCGGTACTGTAAAGGATATCGGCATCTTCTATACCACCATCGTTACCCCTGACAACAAAGTGATCACCATCCCCAACGGCACACTTTCCAACTCCGCTGTTGTTGACTACAGCACAAACGAAACTCGCCGTCTTGACCTCGAAATCGGCGTTGCTTACGATTCCGATATCGAACTCGTCAAGAAAACCCTTCTTGACCTTGCAAACGCACACGAACTCGTCCTCAAGGATCCTGCTCCCTTTGTCCGCCTCGGCACACAGGGCGACAGCGCTCTTATCTTCAAGTTCCGTGTTTGGGTCAAGTCCGCCGATTACTGGACCGTAAACTTCGACCTTCTCGAAGCTTCCAAGAAGATCTTCGATCTCCGCGGCATCAGCATTCCTTACCCGCAGATGGACGTTCACGTCAATACCATCGAAAAATAAGGTTTTACTGAAACAATAATAACAAGCGAACGGCGTTGTGTTACTAAGAACACAACGCCAACTTTATTCGCCTCCGGCGAGTGATATTGCTTCGCTATGATATTCGGCTTACGCCGAATGATCTTCGCTACGCGAGTTTAGAAGGCGAATAGAATATCACCGCAAGGCTTACTCACCACCCAAGGCGGTAGTAAAAACAAAAAGAGCCGATATGGAAATAATTCCATATCGGCTTTTTAACTGTCCTTTAGCACCCAAGGCTAAGCACCCGTGCGGTTTTATTATTCGGATAATTCAGATGTCTTTTTGCCCAAGATCATAGGACGAAGTGGCTTGGGTATCCATTTTCCCGAAATATAAATGATTACAATGTATATACATTCAATGACCCAAGATAGTACTGCCTGAAGATAATATCCCTTGATTCCCATGATAGGACAAAGAATAAAAGCAAATATGATACTTGCCACAGAACAAAGCGAGGTGGAAATCAAAAGCTGAGTGCTGTTTTTCAGACCGCGGAACACGTTGTGGAAGGCATTGGAGAAGGCATGGAAAAACATAAACGGCATAAAGATCTTGATATAGGTGAGCACGTTCTGTATTACCTCTGCCTCGGTCTCACTGTTAAAGAAGAGTGAGCATATGATCTGTGGGAAAAGCCAAATGACGAGCATAACGGGAATTACGAAGACAAGGCTTTGTATAAACGACACGCCAATGGCTTTTTTTATCTTGTGATATTTTTTCGCTCCTATACATTGAGGAATATAGGTGGATATCGTTCTGGCACAGTTGCCGTAGAACAGTGACATCATGCCTTCTACTTTTCCCACAATGGAAAGCGAGGCAATCGCTGTGTATCCGAGACCGTTTTTGATGGGAGAGATTATAAATCCCGCAAGATACATTGACAGCTGTTGCGCACCGTTGGGAATAGCGGCAGGCAAAACTCTTTTGACGTATTTGAATTTGAATCGGCAGGAAAGCTTGTCGACACCCATTTCCTTATAGCATTTTCTTATCTTTATATTATAAAGCAAAAAAGAGATGATCGTAGATATTACGGTGGATAATCCAAGTCCAATGACTCCGATATCCAAAACCGCAACTGAAAGAATATTTCCCACAATGTTTATGACGGATGATGCCATGGATACATACATTGGAAATGAGGACATTCCTATGGCACTGAATATATAGATGTATAGGTGCGTTATAAGAGCAAAGGGCATATTTATGAACATCAAAATAAAATAATTGCGCGAGTCGATATAAATAACTTCCTCAACGTTAAGAAATTTTAATATCGGACCGTTCAGTATGATTGCAAGGAGCGCAAGGGTAGATGTTACGGCAAAAATAAAAATGCGGTTTGATACGACTATCTTTTTGAATTCCTCGTAGTCCCTTGCACCGAAAGAGCCTGACAGAGAAACACCTATTCCCGCATTCATTCCCCAGAAGAACGCCTCGACCACCACGATCGCGGAACTGGACGCACCGAGAGCCGCAAGTCCCTTTGAACCAAGGAAAAGTCCTGCAATAGAGGTGTCGATTATTCCGAATGCCTGTGAGAGAACAGAGGATAGAATCAGTGGAATTGAGAACAAAAAGAAAGCCTTATAAATATTGCCGCTTGTCAGATCTTTCATAATGCCTACCTGCGCCTAAAGTATTTGCCCAAAAGCACCTTCATTATAGCACAAAGCAGAATAAAGTCAAGAGATAAAAGAAAAAAGCAGAGAAAATTTTCTGTTCTTTTTTTGTTTTATCGGAAGCTTCCGCAGAACAGCTTACTCAGCCTCCCAAGGCAGTAGCAGAAACAGAAAAGAGCCGATATGGAAATAAATCCATATCGGCTTTTTAACTGTCCTTTAGCACCCGAGGCGAATTCGCTTGGTGTTTTTTATGTATGATCAAAGCATCATCGCGGTCAAGCGTGCTACGCTTGCGCACCTTTTGCTTCTTTTCCGTGCGTACGGAAAAGAAGGCAGTCTTTCTTTTTGCCAACTTTTTCTTTGTTCCAAAAGAAAAAGCGAGAAAAAGCGATTAAAAATATTTAGAGAACATTTCAGGAATTGGCGTAAAATCCGTCCTCTTTTGTGCAAGGAGCCATGCAAGCACATCGGTATCACGATATGCCGCATCGATTCCGCCGTTGTGATCCCAATTCGGCAAAACCGTAAGCGTCGCATTGCCTTTTGCCTTATTGACAGCATTCACCATCATTTCGGAGCAAATCACGGGAACCGCTTCGTCTTTTTCGCCATGATACGCACGCACAGGCGTGGTGATGAGGTTAGGTGCACGCCATGCCATGCCACCGCCGGCAACGGGTGCTATTGCCGAAAAGAAATTCGAGAAATTCAGACCCATCGTCCAAGCGCCAAAACCACCCATGCTGGAGCCCGTAAGCGAAAGACGCGTCATATCGACTTCATATTTTTCCGCCGTTTCATCAATAATTTTCTTTACTTCAAACGGAATATTGTCCCAAACGCAATATCCGGGGCATTGCGGACACAAAACAACGGCATCAAGAGAAAGTCCGTTTTCAATAAGCATGGGCACAGCGCGTCGATTTAAGTGGTCAACAGCAGTTCCCCTCTCTCCTGCCCCGTGAAGATAGACGATCATCGGTAACCCTTTTTTCATTTCTTCCGGTGTATAAACCACATAATTCATAAACGCGCCGTCAGACACCAAAGTCGTATATTTTTTCATATTATCATATCCTTTCTGATCATTCCGCTTTCAGCGTTACGATAATGACTTCTGTTTTATTAAAAATTCTCGGAGGAAACTTATGTGAATCCCCAAGACCTCTGCCAACGAGGAGTTTTCCGCATTTTCCTTTATAAATGCCCGACGTATACTTCGGGAAAAAGCCTTGCCCCGGTGCAAAAACACCGCGACCAAAGAAACGCCATTGACCGCCGTGTGCATGACCCGAAAGCACAAGATCGATAGGCAACCCACTGATATACGGCTTATAATACTCCGGATGATGCGAAAGCAAGATCTTGTATCCGTCCAATTTCGCAAATTTTCCGAGCCATTCCAAATTCGGTCTCGGTGTTTGTTTCATATTTGCCTGTTCTTCCCGCCAATCATAGCCCGAGGAAAGCCCACCAATATGAATACCGCAAAACGCAGTCGCCGTATTATCCAAAAGCGTTACCCCTGTTTTGTGTATCAAAGGCAATAACTCACCCCTAAATTTTCTTTCATGATTACCGAGCGAAACAAAGGTCGGCTTCATTTTTGCAGCTCGCGCCAAAACCTCTAAGCCTTTTTCGTAGTATTCCGAATCATGGATAAAATCGCCTCCAACAAGTACTGCTCCAGCATCACTTTCTTGAATCGTTTTCAAGATCGGTTCAATATCCGCATTGTGAATATCGGAAATAAAGATAAATTTGAAATCTTTTTTTATCTTTGCGGGAATCTCGTATTTCGAAATAACCATAATATTCCCCCTAAAACTTGATTCTCATTTATGATATGACAGAAAGCGCCAAAAGATGCGTACGAAGTTTTGCCACATCTCCGTCAAAAAGATAACCCTTGATGCCAACAGCCTCACCTGCCGCAATGTTGGCAACATTGTCATCAATAAAAATACATTCTTCCGCTTTGAGTCCGTATGTATCAAGCAGATATTGATAGATCTCCCCGAAGGGCTTCACCATTTTCACTTCACCCGAAATCACAAGTCCATCAAATTCCTTGAGAACGGGAATTTTGTAAGCCTCTTGTCGAAGCTTTTTATTAAAATTGGAAAGTAAAAATACCTCACAATTCTTTTTTACCTCCATCACAAGCTCCGCCATACCGGGAATCGAAACACAATGATCGA
>JBGVLA010000011.1:0-15526 GCA_045124015.1 Eubacteriales bacterium
CCGTGTTCATTTTGCAAATCAACTAATTTTTTTATTTGATGTTCATCTAGTATGAAGAAGCACCCCGCGGGGTGCTTCTTCTCCGCATTTAGTCATGTTGACTATATTCAACCTTTTTTTGCAACATTTTCTTGTAAGGCATAAAATGAAATCATCCTTGACACATTTTCGATTCTATGTTATACTATTTTACGATATGTTTTATTTCATTTTGATACAAAAACAATCAGGAAATTTTTCACTGTGCAGGAAGGAAAGCCTATGAACACAAAAACGATCTTGATGGAAAAAATCAAAGAGTCCGTGGCATCCGTCTTGCCGGTCGCACTCATAATTTTGCTCTTATCGCTGACGGTAACGCCTCTTCCGAACTCGATCTTTATATCATTCCTCTTCGGAACGTTTACGATGATCTTCGGCTTGGGACTTTTTACGCTCGGCGTTGATAAGTCCATGACCCCGATGGGTGAACACGTCGGTACAACGATCACCAAATCCAAAAAGCTTTGGCTGGTCATCTTTGTATGTCTTTTCGTCGGCACACTTGTAACCGCATCCGAGCCCGACCTCACCGTTCTCGCAGAAGCGATCCCCGCGATCGATACGACCGCTTTCATTTGGGCAGTTTCCATCGGTGTCGGCGTCTTCCTTGTATTTGCGGTGCTTCGTATTATTTTTGCCGTCAAGCTTCGATATCTGCTTTTCGCATCCTATGGCATCATCTTTTTGCTCGCAGCGCTCGTCTCTCCGGACTTTCTTTCCGTTGCGTTTGATGCAGGCGGCGTTACCACAGGACCTCTCACCGTACCTTTTATCATGGCGATGGGTGTCGGTATTTCTTCGATCGCCGCAGACACCTCCAAATCGGGGGATAGCTTTGGTCTGATGGCGCTGTGCTCCGCAGGTCCTATCATTGCCATTCTCGTTCTCGGGCTTGTATATAGCGTTGATAGCGGTACGTACACCCCCGACGCCATCACGGAATTTGTCAATTCTCGTGAATTCGGCATTGAATTTCTCCACGAGATCCCCCACAAGCTCATGGAGGTTGCAACAGGACTTTTCCCCGTTGTTATTTTCTTCTTTGTATTCCAAGCCATTTTCAATAGACTCTCTCTCGATAAGACCTTGAAGCTCATCGTCGGCGTCATTTATACCTACGTCGGCATCGTGCTATTCCTGACAGGTGTTTCCATCGGATTCTTCCCTGTCGGCAGTTATATCGGTGAATCTCTCGGAAGCTCGGCATATAAATGGCTCCTCCTTCCCATCGGTATGCTCCTCGGCTACTTCATCGTTTTGGCGGAGCCTGCCGTTCATGTCCTTGAAAAACAGGTCGAAGAGGTAACAGCCGGCACGATCTCCAAAAAGATGCTCAGCATCGGTATGTCCATTGGCGTTTCCATCGCCGTCGGTCTTGCGATGTTCCGCGCACTTACGGGTCTTTCGATCCTTTGGTTTGTCGGCATCGGATACGCGATCGCGCTCGGACTTTCCTTTATCGTCCCCGAGGTCTTTACCTCCATCGCGTTCGACTCGGGCGGCGTTGCCTCGGGCGCAATGACCTCCACGTTCTTGATGCCCCTCGCCGTTGGCGCAACGTATGCCGTCGGCGGCAACATCATGACGGACGCTTTCGGCGTTATCGCCATGGTCGCGCTCCTTCCTCCGATCACCATTCAGATCCTCGGTCTGATCTACCAGATCAAGACGAAGCGTGCAGCACGCATCATAGAACCCATCACAGAGCCCACCGAGATCATCGAGCTCGAGCAGCCCTCTCAGGTATCCGTTGAAGATACGAAGGCTTCCGCAGAAGGTATCTGCGGCGGCGGACAGGCAGCACGCGAATATCCCGATATCATCGAATTCACACTCCCCTAAGCGGCGAAGAAAGGAAGATATTTATGCAAAACTTATATTGGTTCATCACCATCTCCAGACGCGCCGACTCGGACACGGTAAGCGAGCTTTATCAAATGCTTGAGGTACCGCGTTTGTATAGCTCTCTTGCACACGGTACGGCGAAATCCACGATTCTTGACCTTTTGGGGCTTGAGCAGTGCGAAAAGGTCGTACACCAGACCGTCGTTACACACAACAAATTGCACGAACTGATCGCGGCGCTCGAAAGACGCTTGCAGATCGATATGCCGGGACAGGGCATCGCGCTCGCCGTTCCGCTTGCAAGCATTTCCACAAAAAAAACGCTCGATTTCTTTTCGGGCGGACACGCGGAGGATGAAATGACAGATAAAAAACAAATGAACCCCCGTGCGATGGAGCTGATCATCGCCATCTGCAATAAGGGCTACACCGAGGACGTGATGGAGGTCGCGCGCGCTGCAGGCGCAGGCGGCGGCACCGTTCTTCACGCCAAGGGGACGGGCACGGAATTTGCCGAAAAATTCTACGGGCTTCATCTCGTAGATGAAAAAGAGATCATTTATATCGTCGCAAAAAAGGACCTTCGAAATCCCATCATGCAGGCGATCTCCGACGGCGCAGGTCCGGGAACCCGCGCACACGCGTTGGTCTTTTCCCTCCCCGTAACCGATACCGCAGGCTTCCGCTTCTACGATGAAGAAGCCGCTGTCAAGCCCGAAAACGATTATGTAAATTGAATCTCGAAATCCCCGTTCAGGCGGGGATTTCTTCGTAATCTATTATATTTACGCAAAAATTTTGCAAATATTTCTAAAAAAGCGCAGAAACCCTATTGACAGAATCCCACTTTTGTGGTATTCTATTAGCACCTCTGCGGATGCACCGAAATCGGTTTTATCAAGTGTCCGATATGAGGGAGGTACGAAAAACGAACCGAACGAACGCAAAAAAGGCGAGGTCCCAGGATCATCGTCCATCTTTTGTGTTTTTTCGCTTCTGTTTTCAAATTACAAACAGAGGCTTTTTTTGAGTCTCAAACTTTTACAGGAGGTGCCGAAATGCGCGTCAAAATCACTCTCGCCTGCACGGAATGCAAGCAAAGAAACTATGACACAACCAAAAACAAAAAGAACGATCCCGACAGACTTGAAATGCAGAAGTATTGCAAGTTCTGCCGCAAGCACACGCTTCACAAGGAAACCAAGTAATTAAAAAATTCTGAGTCTTTTCCTTCGGGGAAAGACAGTTAGGAGAAAAACATGGCAGAAACAACAAAAACCAAAAAGCCGAGCATCTTTTCCAGAATCAAGAAATTTGTAAAAGATTACAAAAGTGAATTCAAGAAGCTCGTATGGCCTACGCCGAAACAGCTTTTGAAGAATTCTGCTGTCGTACTCGTTTCCGTTATCGTCGTTGGAGCATGCCTCGCTTTGGTAGACTTCGGTCTCAACAGAGGTATCTTCCTCTTCAAGGACTGGATCGACCTTATCCGCCCGGTATCGTAATGAGCAAAGGTGGGAAAGCAAATGAGCGAAAATGCAAACACAGCCAAGTGGTATGTCGTCCATACCTACTCTGGTTATGAAAACAAAGTCAAGACCAACCTTGAAAAAATCATCGAAAACCGCGGAATCTCTCATCTGATCACAGACGTCAAGATCCCCGTGGAGCTCACAACGGAGACTACCTCCGCAGGCGTCGTCAAGGAAACCGAATCCAAGGTATTCCCCAGCTACGTATTTGTGAAAATGGTCATGACAGACGAAACATGGCATATCGTTATGACGATCACCGGAGCCACAGGCTTTGTCGGTCCCGGTTCACGTCCCGTTCCGCTTACTGATAAAGAAGTCGAAGCGCTCGGCGTAGAATCTGCTGCGAAAACCGCAACGACCACAGCTTTCAAGGTCGGCGACAGCGTCAGCATCAAGAGCGGTCCCATGACAGGATTCATCGGAACCATTTCGGAAATTTCGCCGGACCTCAAAAAGGTTACGGTTATCGCGTCCGTATTCGGACGTCAGACGCCCGTTGAGCTTGATATCACAAGCATCGCGGCGGAAAACAATTAATTCTTTTCACGCGTCCCTATGACGCAACCCGTGGGAGGGAGAAAATTTTTTTGAATTCTCCCGGCAAAATACCACATTTGGAGGTTTAATCATGGCAAAGAAAATTGTAGCATACATCAAATTGCAGCTTCCTGCAGGAAAAGCTACTCCCCAGCCGCCTGTTGGTCCTGCACTCGGTCAGCACGGCGTTAATATCGCTGCATTCACTAAGGAATTCAACGAACGCACCAAAAACGATATGGGTCTCGTAATCCCCGTAGTTATCACCGTTTTCGCAGACCGTTCGTTCTCTTTCATCACCAAGACTCCCCCTGCAGCTGTTCTTATTAAGAAAGCAGCAGGCATCGAATCCGGTTCCGGTGCACCCAACAAGACCAAGGTTGCATCCATCACCAAGGAACAGGTTAAGAAGATCGCAGAAACCAAAATGCCTGACCTTAATGCCGCTTCCGTTGAAGCTGCTATGAGCATGGTTGCAGGTACAGCCCGCAGCATGGGCGTAACAGTCGTAGACTGATTCGAGGAGGAGTAACGGAAATGTTTAAAGGTAAGAAATATCAGGATAGCGCAAAGCTTGTTGACAGAACCAAGCTTTATGACGCAAACGAAGCAATCGCGCTCGTATGCCAGACATCCAAGGCAAAATTCGATGAAACCATCGAACTTCACATCAGACTCGGTGTAGACAGCCGTCACGCAGACCAGCAGGTTCGTGGTGCAGTTGTTCTTCCCCACGGTACAGGTAAGACCGTAAGAACCCTCGTTTTCGCTAAGGGCGACAAGGCAGAAGCTGCAAAAGCTGCAGGTGCTGACTATGTTGGCGATGTTGATCTCGTTCAGAAGATCATGAACGAAAACTGGTTCGACTTCGACGTTGTTATCGCAACTCCCGACATGATGGGTGTTATCGGTCGTCTCGGTAAAGTCCTCGGTCCTAAGGGCCTTATGCCTAACCCCAAGGCTGGTACCGTAACAATGGACGTTGCTAAGGCTGTAAACGAAGCAAAAGCAGGTAAGATCGAATACCGTCTTGACAAGACCAACATCATCCACTGCCCCATCGGTAAGGCATCCTTCGGCGCAGAAAAGCTCGCTGACAACTTCAACACCCTTATGGACGCTGTTATCAAGGCTAAGCCTGCTGCAGCAAAGGGTCAGTACGTTAAGAGCTGCGTTATCGCTTCCACAATGGGCCCCGGCGTGAAGATCAACGCTGCTAAGCTCGGTGGCTAATATCCTATAAAGTTTATAAAATCAGCACAGCAATGTGCTGATTTTTTGTTTTTCATCTTGTTGACAAATCAACAAGATTGTGATATACTGTCTATATTCCCATATTTTAGAAAAATCTGTTAAGGAGCATCTGACTATGACCAAAACGCAAAAAATCGTAACCTCCCTGCTCAGTCTGATCCTCTGCTTCTTTTTCGTCGTATCCATCGTCGATACGAAGGAGCTGAAGCAGGAAACGGGGCTGAGCCAAGAAAACATCATGACACATGTGGAAAAGCTTTCCGAAAACGGACCGCGCGCCGTTTCCAACAAGGAAGCCAACGAAAAAGCCGTCGAGTATATCGTATCTCAGCTTGAAAGCTGGGGATTTGTAAACGAAGACACGACCGAAGCGCCTTCCTATCTCGTACAGGAATACGTTGCGACCGATTCCCGCTATCAGAATTGGAATCTCAAAAACGTTATCGTACATATTCCGTCGACATCTCCCAATAGAACGGGCGACGCCGTTATGTTCATGGGACATTTCGACTCCGTTCCGATGGGACAAGGCGCATCCGATGACGGCGTTGCCTGCGCGACGATGCTCGAAGCCATCCGTTATTACACCGAAAATAAGCTCGATGCCACAAATGACCTTCTGTTCTGCTTTGTAAACGGCGAAGAATACGGTCTTTACGGCTCTAAGGCGCTTATGGCTGAATTTACAGGCTTTGACGATGTTCTTGAGCGCACAAAATTTGTAACCAACCTCGAATCCCGAGGCACAGACGGCACGCTCATCATGTTCGAGACTGCCAAAAACAATTATCATACCGTAAAACTCTTCTCCGAAGTCAACGAAAGCATCTTCACCTGCTCCATTGCGACCTTGGTGTATGACACCATGCCCAACTACACGGACTTCACGACCTTCAAGGACGCATATCAAGGCATCAACATGGCAAACATCATGGGCGGCGAAAACTATCACACCCAGAACGATAGTCCCGAAAACGTCGGCGCAAATTATCTTTCCCAGCAGGCGCAGATCGTGGAAAATCTCATTTCCAAACTCAACGATTATGACCTCGATCTGCTCTACGATGCCGAAGAATCCGCGATCTTCTTCTCCTATCTGAATATGACGACCGTCGTTTATAACCATACGACCGTCATCGTTCTTGCCGTACTTGCCATTTTGCTTGTCCTCGCCAACATTTTGCTTTCCGCCCTCTATCGCAAGGAAAACAACGTACTCAAAACAGCAAAGGGCATCCTCGCCATCGTCGCAGGTCTTGCGCTCTCCGCAGGCGCGGCTTACGCTTGCTATTATATCTTCCAGTGGATCGCCGTTCTCTTTGGTGTCATTGACAGCCATATGGTCGGTAAGATCGCATATTCCAATATCGCCATCGTCGTCGGCATTGGCATTTTGACCCTTTCCATGACCGTTCTCACGACACATTTCGCGTGCAAATGGCTCAAGATGGAACGCCGCGATATGACTCGCGCTTTTGCGTATATCCACGCCGTACTCGGTATCGCACTTTCCTTTGCACTTGCCGATGCCAGCTATCTCTTTATCTTCAGCGGCATCATGCTGATGATCAATGAGCTTCTCATCACTTGCCTCAAGCAGACGAAGTTTGAAAACTTCCACGGCGAGCTTCTTGCGACCGCGCTTTCGCTCCCCATTGTCATTCCCGTTATCTTCCTTGCGACATCCGCGCTCGGACTCAGCATGGCTTACGTATACCGACTGGTCTTCGCACTCGCCATCTTCGCGATCGGCATCGCGCTCACGCCCGCTTGCAAGTATATCACCGTCCGCATCTTCAAGAAGAAAGGCTCTCCTGCCGAGGGTGCGCTCCATCTCCTTGCACTGTCTCTCGTCATCTTCCTTTGCGTCAGCCTTGTAAAGCCGAACGCAAGCGCAAACCTGATGGGCAAACAAAATATCGTCATGCTCCCGTATGACGATGCACTCGTATACGTTCTCGATGCAAACGGTGAATCCGAATATCGCATTTATGACCTCAACGCACTCTCCGCGCTTGAAAAATATGCACCCGAGATGACCTACGCAGAGGAATATTATGTCGGCAAGGGTGAAAAAGCCGAAATTTCCAGCGAGATCCTCTCCACCTTCGAGAATAATGTGCTTACCATCAAAAAAGCCGATGAAAACTCGCTCGTATATCTTGATTTTTCGAACATCACTGCCCTTTCTTTCACCATTGATGACGGTTTGGAAACAGAAATGACGTATGTTCTTCCGAAAAACGGAACCTATTCCATCAAGATCCACAGCGATTGCGTCGTAACGCTGAACGCAGGTGGCGCGACCGTTGCCTATAAAGAAGTTCTCCGCGACTACGATGCCCTCATCCCCGCGGAATATGAAGGCGATGAAAATATGCTGCATTTCAACCTCTGGCTGACAGACACCTTTGATTTCGCACAGTGATCCTAAAAAGAACAAAACACACAAAAGGGAGCGCATCGCGCTCCCTTTTGTGCGCTTCTTCCCCTCAAAAAGAAAATCCTTGAAATGAAAACAAAATAAACAGAAAAACCCAAAGAAAAATTCACATAAATTTCTCTTTTTTTAACCGATATGTATTTACTTTTCATAAGATTAGTGGTATGATATATATGTAAAATCTAAATTTACGGAGGTAAAATCCAATGGAAAGAAAAAAGATTTCGATGGATGGTAATACAGCCGCCGCGCACGTGTCTTACGCGTTCACAGAAGTAGCTGCTATCTACCCCATCACACCTTCCAGCCCTATGGCTGAAATGACCGATACATGGTCCGCAACAGGTCTCCAGAACGTATTCGGTGAAAAAGTCAAAGTTATGGAAATGCAGTCCGAAGCAGGTGCCGCAGGCGCTGTTCACGGTTCTCTTGCATCCGGCGCTTTGACAACAACTTACACAGCATCCCAGGGTCTTCTTTTGATGATCCCCAACATGTTCAAAATGGCAGGCGAACTTCTTCCCTGCGTAATCCATGTTTCCGCTCGTAACGTTGCTTCTCACGCACTCAACATCTTCGGCGAACATTCCGACGTTTACGCTTGCCGTCAGACCGGTTTTGCTATGCTCGCTGAATCCAACCCCCAGGAAATCATGGACATCGCTCCCGTTGCTCACCTCGCAGCAATCAAGGGTCGCGTTCCTTTCCTTAACTTCTTCGACGGTTTCCGTACATCTCACGAAATCCAGAAGATCGAAGCTTGGGACTATGCTGATCTCGAAGAAATGCTCGATAAGGACGCTGTTGCTGCATTCCGCGCACACGCTCTTAACCCGAATCACCCCGCACTCCGCGGCTCCGCTGAAAACGGCGACATCTTCTTCCAGCACAGAGAAGCATGTAACCCCTACTATGACGCTATCCCCGGCATCGTAGAAGACTACATGAACAAGATCAACGCAAAGATCGGTACCAACTACAAGCTCTTCAACTACTACGGCGCAGAAGATGCTGACCGTGTTATCGTTGCTATGGGCTCCGTTTGCGATACCATCGAAGAAGCTGTTGACTACCTCAACGCTAAGGGCGAAAAAGTAGGTCTTATCAAAGTTCGTCTTTACAGACCTTTCGTTGCTGAAAAGCTCATCGAAGCACTTCCTAAGACCGCAACCAAGGTTGCTGTTCTTGATAGAACCAAGGAACCCGGCTCTCTCGGCGAACCGCTCTACCTCGACGTTGTTACCTCCCTTGCACAGGGCGGCGTAAAAGCAACCATCGTAGGCGGTCGTTTCGGTCTCGGTTCTAAGGACACCACTCCCGCTTCCATCTTTGCAGTTTATGAAAACCTCGCAAAGGACGCTCCGAAGAATGGCTTCACCATCGGCATCGTCGATGACGTTACAGGCCACTCCCTCGAAGAAAAGCCCGCTCCTGACACCGTTCCCGCAGGTACAATCTCTTGCAAGTTCTGGGGTCTCGGCGGCGACGGTACCGTTGGTGCAAACAAGAACTCCATCAAGATCATCGGTGACCACACCGATAAATACATTCAGGCATACTTCCAGTATGACTCCAAGAAGACCGGCGGTGTAACCATTTCTCACCTCCGTTTCGGTGATTCCCCGATCAAGTCTTCTTACTATATCTCCAAGGCAGACTTCGTTGCTTGCCACACACCCTCTTATATGCTCAAGGGCTATAAGATCGTAAACGACGTTAAGCCCGGCGGTACGTTCCTTCTCAACTGCCAGTGGACTGTTGAAGAACTCGACAACATCCTCCCCGCAGAAGTTAAGAACTACATCGCAAACAACAACATCAACTTCTATATCGTAAACGCGATCGACAAGGCTCGTGAAATCGGTATGGGTAAGAGAACCAACACCATTCTTCAGTCCGCATTCTTCAAGCTCGCAAACATCATGCCCATCGCTGAAGCTGTTGACTACATGAAGTACATGGCTAAGAAGTCCTACCTCAAGAAGGGCGAAGCTGTTGTTGAAATGAACTACAAGGCAATCGACGCAGGTGTTGACGCACTTGTTAAGGTTGAAGTTCCCGAAGCTTGGAAGACAGCAGTCAACACCGTTGCTGAAAAGCCTGCTGAAGGTACAAGAAAAGACCTCGTTGACTTTGTAAACAACATCGTTATCCCCGTAACTAAGATGCAGGGCGACTCTCTCCCCGTATCCGCATTTGCTAAACTTGCTGACGGTCAGCTTCCTCAGGGTGCTGCTGCATACGAAAAACGCGGCGTTGCTGTTGACGTTCCCGTATGGCATGCTGAAAACTGTATCCAGTGTAACAACTGTGCATTTGTATGTCCTCACGCTGCTATTCGTCCTTTCGCAATGACAGAAGAAGAAGCTGCAAATGCTCCCGCAGTTACCAAGTTCACAGCAAAACCCGTTATCAAGACCAACTACAAGTTCACAATGGCAATTTCTCCTCTCGATTGTATGGGTTGTACCCTCTGCGTAAAGGCTTGTCCTGTTACTGCTAAGGCAGAAAAAGACGGCACTCCCGAAAAGAAAGCAATCGAAATGGTATCCCTCGAAAGCCAGAGAGAACAGCAGGCTGCATTCGACTACGCTGTTGCAAATGTTGCTGAAAAGCCCGAGCTTATCAACACCACCATCAAGGGTAGCCAGTTCAAACAGCCTCTCCTCGAGTTCTCCGGCTCTTGCGCAGGTTGTGCAGAAACATCTTACGCTAGACTCGTTACACAGCTCTTCGGCGAAAGAATGTATATCTCCAACGCAACAGGTTGTTCCTCCATTTGGGGTGGCTCTGCTCCCTCTACTCCTTACACTGTAAACCGTATGAGCGGTCGCGGTCCTGCTTGGGGTAACTCCCTCTTCGAAGATAACGCAGAACACGGTCTCGGTATCTTCCTTGGTCAGAAGACCATTCGTGAAAAACTCCTTGCTAAGACCAAGAAGGTTCTCGAAGGCGCTTGCGCTTCCGACGAACTCAAGGCAGCAGCTCAGGCTTGGGTTGACACCTATGCTAACGGCGTAGAAAACGACAAGGCTACCAAGGCATACGTTGCAGAACTTGAAAAAGCAGAATGCGACACATGCAAAGAAATCCTTGCTGAAAAAGACTACCTCTCCAAGAAGTCCATGTGGATCTTCGGTGGCGACGGTTGGGCTTACGATATCGGTTTCGGCGGTCTTGACCACGTTCTCGCATCCGGCGAAGACGTAAACATCATGGTATTCGATACCGAAGTTTACTCCAACACCGGTGGTCAGGCATCCAAGGCTTCTCAGGTTGGTCAGGTTGCTCAGTTCGCAGCAGCTGGTAAGGCTATCAAGAAGAAAGACCTTGCTAACATTGCTATGTCTTACGGCTACGTATATGTTGCACAGATCGCTATGGGTGCTGATATGAACCAGACCCTCAAGGCTATCACAGAAGCTGAAGCTTACCCGGGTCCCTCCATCATCATCTGCTATGCTCCTTGCGAAATGCACGGTGTTAAGGGCGGTATGGCTAACTGCCAGTCCGAAATGAAGCGTGCGGTTGAAGCTGGTTACTGGCAGCTCTTCCGTTACAATCCTGCTAAGGAAACCGACCTCCTCACAATCGATAGCAAGGCTCCTACAGCAAGCTACATCGACTTCATCAAGAGCGAAACACGTTACAGCCGTCTCGTTCAGTCCTTCCCGGATAGAGCAGAAGTTCTCTTCGCAGAAGCTGAAAGACTTGCACAGGCTAAGTACGATCGTCTCGTTAAACTTGGCGAACTTTACGGCAAAAACTAATTTCTGAATAGAAATTACACATCGGAAGTCCTTCGGGACTTCCGATTTTTTTGAATTTACAGAAAAAAATTTCAAAAATCTATTGCAATTTCGATTTCTTTGTGATATAATAGAATCCGTTCCAAAGATAAATATGGCCCGTTGGTCAAGCGGTTAAGACTCCGCCCTCTCACGGCGGCGACAGGGGTTCGATTCCCCTACGGGTCACCAAACAAAACAAATCCGAACTATTTCGTAACAAACGATGTGTTCGGATTTGTTTTTTATGTTACATATCCTTATTAAAAGCTTAGGTGCAGGCATCACGCCTGCACCTTTTTCTTATTTATTAAATAGTTGAAGCAATCTCTCTTCCTCTTTTGTAAACCAATCTTTCGTTCGAAGCGCATCAAAATCTGCGGATTCCATCTTTCCACGGATCATTCTTGCAATTTGAAGTTTATCCGTAGGTGTTGCAGTCACTTTCCAACCTGCGACCATTGGCGCAGTAAGGTCATGTTCTTTGATTTGCACAGATTTTTCCGTAAGATCGATAGCGCGTTTCAGATGATGACAGATCACCACATCGCTTTTTTCGGTCTGTGTCTCGTCAAGAGCAATATTGATATGCATATATGCGAGTTTTTTCATAGTTGGATAGCTCATATCGTCATGGGGATACAACGTTTCATAAACTGCCGATACGGTCTTAAACAACTCCTGCCCATATCGAGTATCTTTTCCCGACTTTTCGATCAAACGGCATGCCAAATAATACATTTCCTCCAAAAACCAATGCGTACAAAAGCCAACATCGTAAATCAGTTCCTCGCCCTCGTCCATTCTCGTCCAAAGAATATCTCGTGTGCAAAAAACAGGAGCCGCCTTCTGTATCCAATCCTGCGCAAGTTCCCTATTTCCACTATCCAAGTAAGCGCTGACCAAAAGACTAATTGCTTGTCCCCGATAATATCCGTGATCGGTGGAACCCCAAATATCCATGGCAAGAGCAATCGCATCTTCCCGATATTTTACTTTATCCACATCGTAATACATCGACATCAGCATTTCCTTGACTTCTACATTGTTGGGCATTTGTTTATACGCCTCCTGCCAAATAGCAAGTGCTTCTTTTTTATGACCGTTTTCATAAAATTCGGCACTGCGTGCGTCATATTCCGCGTATAATTTCGCTTCATCAATTTTTTCAACCTGAAGAAGTTCATCCACCGTGATATCAAAAAAACGAGCAATCTCCGGAAGAAGAAAGATATCCGGACAAGTGATGTCATTCTCCCATTTACTAACAGCTTGGTAAGATACATCCAGAAAGGAAGCGAGGTTTTCTTGCGAAATATTTTTCTCTTTTCTCAAAGTTTTCAATTTTTCACCGAGTGATATTTTCATATATGTTCTCCTTTCAAAATTGTTTTGTAGCTACAATCTTATTATACGAGAATATCGATATGTTTACAATAACGCATTTGGTTTATTGCAACAACGAAAATTCAACCAAACAGCGAACATCTCAATTATTACGCTTGTACCCTTTTCTTTCGATTCCTCTCAGCTCTCCACCTCTCAAAATCTTTCCAATTCTCCTCATTCTCAAAATATTTCAAAACAAACGGAAGAAAACTCCGTGCGATCAACTCGTATTCGTAGTCGAGAATATTCTTGGGAATTATTTTCGGCTCTTCATCGTCATCCATGCAACCGCGCTTATTGATCCAAAGCCAAAGGAATGAGATATACAGTTTACGGCATAGACTCAATACCCCTCACCTCTCATCTCTTTCCCTTGCGCCCCATGTACGCTGTCGCATACGTTGCCAATCGTTCAGGATCCTCAAAATCTCGGCTTCCATATCCTTGGGCGTGCTGTCGGGGAAAAACGTACGGAGTTTTCCCATGTCCAATTTGAGAAGTTCTTTCTGATTGGCTTTCGGTCTTTCCATTACCGACGTCATGTTTTCTGCATCGAGCTTTTTGGATTCACTAAGCACTTTGAGCTTTACCGCCTGAGAAAGAGACGGCGTTGCTTCCAATTCGCTGATCTGCTTTACTAATTCTGTCTGTTCTTCCTCGGTTAAGTACGAAAGCTTCTCTGCGGGAGTGAGTGCGATCTTGCCTTCATCGACCATATCCAAAAGCGGTTTGATCAGCTTTGTCAAACGGATATAGCGTTTGATTGTGTCCTTGCTTGTGTTCTCTTGCTCTGCGATAATCTCCGTAGACAACTTCGGTGCAACTTGCACCGAAGTTAAATCGGTTCGTTTGCCCTGTCGTTTCAAGGCATCAAGCTTCATTTTATAGGCGAAAGCTTTTTCCGACGGCAGAAGTCTTTCACGGTGGAGATTGCTATCCACCATCGTCAGAATTGCCTCCTCATCAGTAAGATCTCTGACAATAACGGGAATATCAAATTTTCCGAGCCGTTTGCACGCCTCATATCTTCGGTGTCCCGATACGATCTCATAATTATCACCAAAATGCCGTCTTTCACGAACGATAATCGGATTCAAGACGCCATACTGACGGATGCTCTCTACAAGCGCTTCCATATCTTCATCATCTCTCACGCCAAACGGGTGATTCTCCATCGGAGAAATATTTTTAAGTGCATATACGTGGGTTGTTTCTGTTCTGGGACTGTTCCAAACTTCACATGGATTCATCATCTTTCAATTTCCTCTTTTCTGATTGTTTTTCTATAAAGTCTTGTTTGAATAGGTAATATCTGTCGTTCCGCCTCCATTTCAAGGCGGATCTTTTCTTTTAACCGCTCATATTGCGGAAGTATCTGTTTTGCCAAATTGATATCATGGCGCAGTTTTTTGATCTGTGCAGTTAACATCTTTCTGTCTTCTAAAAACTTCGTCTTATCTTCATCCGTTTTGGCATGATGGCGGCGATAATTGTCGATCTGATAACGGAGATCGCATAGCTCTGCCATCTCCGTTTCTTTGGTTTCAATGAAGTGTTTTATCGCACTCGGTGTACCCAAATCATTACGATTGATCAGATTCACCGTTTCCATATATCGGCTGACATTGAGCTTTTCCTGCCGCATAGCCGGTGATAACGGCACCGCACGGGGAAAACGGCATCGTTCTCTTTGTGTGTCAAGCCCACAAAGCTCCAACACGATCATAAATACCAGCTCCAATGCGGAATATTTTTCACACCGCTTCACATCACTCAAAAAATGATATAGCGGTACTTGATACGGCATCCATCTACCCTTGTATTCATTTTGATCGGTAATCCGATCATGAATTGCCGTAGCGGAATACCGTTCACCGAGGCTATCCAAACGAACGGGACGTTTCCATCCGTCTGCCATGATGGTAAGATGCTTGTATCTTTCATCTTTTGCCAAGGTATAACCGCGCATCTCCAAGGCTTTCCAAAAATACTGCGGTATTGAGCAATCCGCAATCGCATCATCAATATCCATTCGCAGCATCGCACGGTGAGATAGATCGCCTTTCTTCTCTGCCATGTACGCCGCACGGTTTTGCTTCTTTCCTTTCGGCTGTTTAATGATGGAAAGACCTTGCTCCAAACACAGCTTGTCCGATGCTTCCGCCAAAACGTGATGATACGTCTTGTTACAGCGGAATTTCAAGCCGTCCTTGAAGCTAACGCTATTGATGACAAAATGATTGTGCAGATGGTCATGATCGCTATGACTTGCCACAACGACCTCAAACCGATCTCCCCACAACCGTTTGGCAAGTTCAACGCCAAGCTTGTGGCATTCGTCGGGTGTAACCTCACCGGGCTTAAAGCTTTGATAAGCGTGGTAAGCTACGATACCATCGCATTTGCCGTACCGCTTTTTCGTTGCCGTCATGCGCTCATAAGCAAGCTCGGGCAAGCAATTCACACCGCTGACAAA
Source organism: Eubacteriales bacterium (assembly GCA_045124015.1). Taxonomy (GTDB): domain Bacteria; phylum Bacillota; class Clostridia; order Oscillospirales; family CAG-272; genus QALR01. Next base: position 15,310 of record JBGVLA010000011.1, read on the forward strand.
ATATCGTTTTTCAGTCTTATCGGGGTTTTCCGCATAATCCATCAACGTCTTCAACTCATCAGCATTTGGGTTTTCTGTCTTTTCGGGATTCTCTGCATAATCGATCAAATCCTTCACCGAACCATGCACCGCCCAAATTGAAGTAACCGCCATCACGCACCTCCTGCATAAAGCTCGCGAAGCAGTTCCATCAGTTGTACTTTTGCTTCGCCATCGC
>JBGVLA010000012.1:0-34148 GCA_045124015.1 Eubacteriales bacterium
AAAAGACATAAAAATCGGGCGACCACACAGGGTCGCCCCTACTTGTTACTCGATTCCTTTCATCACCGCGCGAAACGCCTCGGCAAGCGCTTCCCCATCCTCAGCGCTCATGACGAGAAGCACCACGTCGTCCGCATATTCCACGTACACGTCATTATCGGAAAGACCTGTGCAGACCCACTTTCTCGAGTCTGCATTTTCTTTGACCATCTTTGCGACCTTTGCCACGTCCTCCCCCTCTTTTACCTTCAGCAGACAAAGAGAATACAAAGTCGGACTGATGTTCGGCTCGGATGCGATCGCCCTTTCATAGGGAATCCCGCTTGTGCCAAGGAATCTCGCATCGTTTTCTTCGTTGAGTTCAATCGTCAAAAGACGGACATAAGAATGATTTCCCGTGTCGGTCGGCGCTTCCAGCATCCCCGTCAGCATCTCGCTGTAAGTACCGTACGCATAGATTTCTTCGAGCAGATCTTCCAGATCGCCCTCGTGCTTTCCGTCCGTTTTCGGCGTTTCCTCATCGCAAGCAACAAGTGAAACCGAAAGCAAGACCGCCATCACCAATGCCAAAATACGTGTAAAATCAATTTTTTTCATAAAAACACCTCCTTTCCCATCGTTTATCACCTATATAGTCGGATTTTTTATGAAAATGTTTCACTTTTTTGAAAAAAATCAGAAAAACCGAGGAAAATTCCTCGGTTTTCTATCAATCCATGTGTCATTTGTAGGGGCGATTCACGAATCGCCCGCGGGAGCCCACACAGGGGCTCCCCTACGAATACGCATAGAGTCTATCTTATTTCGCTGCGATCACTTCGATTTCGCAAAGAGCGCCCTTAGGAAGATCCTTTGCCGCAACGCAGGAACGAGCAGGCATACTTACGAAATAATCTGCATAAACCGCATTGAATGCTGCAAAATCTGCGATCTCTGCAAGGAAGCAGGTAGTCTTGATGACGTTTTCAAACGTCATATCGGCTGCCGCAAGAACTGCCTTGAGATTTTCGCAAACCTGTTTTGCCTGTGTAACAACGTCATCACCTGCAAATGCGCCTGTTGCGGGGTCAAGACCGATCTGACCGGAGGTGAAAAGGATGTCGCCGTACATCATCGCCTGGGAGTAAGGACCGACTGCTGCCGGTGCTTTTTCTGTGCTGATTTTTTTCATAGTGTTAAAATTCCTTTCGTATTTTTATAATAGTTATAGCGAAACGACGCAAACACGGGTGTTTCCGCCGAAATCGCAATAAAATTCACATTTCAGACCACGCTTGTCGCAAAGAGAAGCAAGCGCGCCCCATTGATCATAACCAATTTCCAAAACGAGGAAACCGCCTTTTCGGATATGAGAGGGACAAATATCGAGCAGTCTGCGATAAAAACGAAGTCCGTCAAGCCCACCGTCAAGCGCCATATGCGGTTCGGCTTGAACCTCATAGGAAAGCGTGGGGATCACATCCGTTTCAATATACGGCGGATTGGAAACGATAGCGTCAAACATCTCGCCGTCAAGGAAATCTTCTGCAAAAACGTCTGCATGAACCGCGGTGAAACGCGCCGTCATATCAAAACGCTTGGCATTTTCCTTTGCTACGGCAAGCGCAGCTTCGGAAAGGTCATAGCCAACCGCCGTCGTTTTCTCTGTTTTCAGCAGTGCCGCGAGCGCAATACAACCGCTTCCCGTACAAATATCGGCAAAGCGTGCGCCTTTTTGGAGCTTGGAAATGAGCTTTTCCGTTACGATCTCCGTATCTGCCTGCGGAATGAGGCAGTCCTTGCTAACGTAAAAGGAAAATCCATAAAACCAAGATTCTTCTAAAATATAGGCAAGCGGTTCTTTTTCTCGTCTGCTGACGATCTCATCGATCTTCGCGCACATCTCATCCGTCAGATTTCCGTTGATGAGAAAGAGCGAAAAGGCACGATAATCCAAACCGCAAACCGATTCCAAAATCGTTCTTGCTTCATAGGAAGCGTCCTCCGTAAAGGGAGAAAGCCGTTTTTGAAGCTCTCGAAAGTATGCGTCAGGTCTCATTTTTTTCTTCTTTTTCTGTTTCGGGAGCAGTTTTTGTCAAGGTATCCTCCACGTTTTCCAAGCTTTCCTCGGGAAAAACGTCGGGCATGGCGAGCTTCAAGGAGCGTATCGCCACCTCGATCTGACTGGCATCGGGCTCTCTTGTGGTAAGTCTCTGCATCCAGATACCGGGCGCGGAGAAGAAACGAGTAAGCCAATTATCATGCTTGCCCGCGATCATCAGAAATTCAAAACCGATACCACAGGTAAGGGGCAAAAGAAGCAATTTACAGCCCGTACGCAAAAAGGGATTTTCAAACGGAATGAAAAGACCAATGACGATACCAAGCAAGATCATAACGAACATGAAGCTCGTACCGCATCTGGGATGGAAACGCTTATGCTTTTTCACGTTTTCGACCGTAAGCTCTTCTCCTGCTTCATAGCAAAAGATGGATTTATGTTCTGCGCCATGGTATTCAAAGGTTCTGCGAATATCCGGCATGAGAGAAATGAGTGCGATATATCCGACAAAGATCGCGGCTTTCATAAGCCCTTCCACAACGCTATACCAAGGACCGATCTCACCGCCAAACGGAAGAGAGATGAGCTTTGCCGCAGCAGAGGGCAAAAAGAAGAAAATACCGACAGCAAGCAGGATCGCAAGCACGTATACGAATGGCATCAAAACGTCAAAAATATTTTTTCCAAACTTTTCCTTGAGCCATTTTTCAAATTTGGTTTCTTCTTCCTCTTCAAGACCCAGCATATTGACCGCGTCATTCATCGTGGAAAGCGACATTTTCATGGATTCCACAAAGGAAACCACACCGCGCACAAGAGGCAATGCACAGAATTTATATTTTTTTCTTGCCGAGACGAATTTTTCACGTTTGGCTTTGATGGTACCGTCTGTTGCGCGTACGGATGTAGCGATGGTCTCACCGCTTCGCATCATAACGCCCTCAAGAAGTGCCTGACCGCCAACCTGTCCGAGTCTCGGATTTTTCACTTCGGGTGTTTTTTTCATGATTCCAACCTTTCTGTATCGATATTTATAATCAATACTATTATAGTATATCATAAAGATATGAATAAATAAATACCCAAAAACGAAAAAACCGCAGATTTTTCTGCGGTTTTTATGCCATTTCAAGTTTCTTTCTCACAACAAACAAAAAGACCGTTCCGAAGAACGGTCTTTTCATTTTCAAAAATTCAATCAAGCGAGAAGATATGCCACAACAACGATCACAACGAAAACGATTGCAACGATTGTGGTAAGTCTCGAAAGAAGCTTGCCCTTCTGAGGAACGCCATTCTTGCCAAGGTAAGAAGCGTTGGAGCCTCCGGCAATTGCACCGGAAAGACCGCGTTTTGCTTTATCCTGAAGCATAACGACAACAACGAGGAAAAGCGATGCTACGAGCAAAACAATACCAATAACGATTTCAAGAGCTGTCATATTTGATAATCTCCATTTCCGGCGGAATTCTGATTTTCGCACCCCCGCCAACCTTTCGGTGCGAATTCCAAATACATTTATCCAAATAAAGCTTACGCTTTACGATAGCCTTTGATATCATATCATATTTTTTTCAAAAAATCAATAGGTTCAGATAATTTTCTTGGATACTTTTGGGCTAAAATCAGAAAAAAGCCGAATATTTTTATAAAATATCGGTAAATTAAACGCCGGAGTAAGCAGCGAAACCACCGTCAACGGGAACAACGACACCATTTACAAAGCCGGAAGCGTTGTTATCGCAGAGCCAAAGGAGAGTACCGGTGAGGTCATCGGGAGTACCGAATCTGCTCATGGGAGTATGATTCAGAATCTTTTCGGAACGAGCGGTATAAGAACCGTCAGCGTTGAGAAGAAGTGCTTCATTCTGCTTTGTGATGAAGAAGCCGGGTGCGATCGCGTTTACACGGATACCGATCTTAGAGAAGTGAACGGCGAGCCACTGTGTGAAGTTGGAAACGGCTGCCTTTGCGCCGGAGTATGCAGGGATCTTTGTAAGAGGACGGAAGCTGTTCATGCTGGAAACGTTGATGATGGAGCAACCTGTCTTCTTTGCCATATCACGAGCAAATACCTGTGTGGGGATAAGTGTGCCGAGGAAGTTGAGGTTGAATACGAAGCCAACGCCTTCGGGATCAAGGTCAAAGAAGGTACGAACGCCTTCCACAGCACCTTCGAGATCTTCGGGTTCGAGATATTCTTTGGTGGTCTGACCGCGAGGATTGTTACCGCCTGCGCCATTGAGAAGGATATCGCAAGTACCGAGCTTTTCTTCGATAAGCTTTCTTGCTTCTTCCATGGATTCTCTCTGAAGAACGTTTGCTGCAACGCCGATCGCAACGCCGCCTTCAGCGCGGATCTCTTCCGCAACTGCTTCTGCAGCTTCAAGACGAAGGTCAAGGATCGCTACTTTAGCACCGCAAGCTGCGAGTGTTTTCGCAAAACCGGAGCAAAGAACACCGCCGCCGCCTGTAACGACAGCAACCTTATCCTTAAGATCGATTTCAAAAGGCAATTTCATGATACATTCACCCTTTTCACAAAAAACGTGAAAAGTCCTTTCATAATATTTTTTGTTAAATAGATTTTATCGTATTATACAGATCCGCCGCATCGACGGGAGTATACATAGCGCCATTTTCTTTCAGGCAATCCGCAGGGCGATATCCCCAAGAAACGCCAACGGGAACGGCTTTGGCATTGACCGCGGTCATCATATCCACGTCGGAATCGCCGACGAATGCGATCTCATCCATCTTGACGCCAAATTCTTCTGCGATAAGATATGCACGCGCAGGATTCGGCTTTGCAGGCACTTCGGGAATCGTACCCCAAACGGAATCGAACACACCCGGGAAAAGTGCTTCCACCATACGGGCGACGTGATCGTGGTTCTTATTGGACATGACCGCAAGCTTCACACCGTCAGCCTTGAGCTTTTGGAGCATTTCGGGAATACCGTCATAAGGAACGGTCTCGTTGAGATAATTGTGGTCGTAGATAGCGTAATAGGTCTGTTCCGCTTCTTTCCATTTTTCCGCATCTTGAAGCTCGGGGAGCATGAGCTCGATATAACGCGGAATATGATTATTCACATGGCGAAGCACGTCCGCTTCCGTAACGGGAGCAAGTCCGTATCGTTCACGAGTCAGATTGATGGTGATCTTGAGGTCAGGCAAGGTATTTGCCAAGGTGCCGTCAAAATCAAAAATTGCAACTTTAACCATAGTTTTTTCCTTTTATTATAGATTTATCATCTTCAAAAGATTTTATACCCTTTATATTGTATCATAAAACACAGGGGTTTGTCTATACCCTTTTTTTAAGTTTATTCTATCTTTATCAACTTTTTCTTTTTGAAAGAAAAAGGAACGTATACTTTTCTTGTTTGACAAGAAAAGAATGTCGTATTTTCTTTCAAAAAGAAAAAAGTACGTATAGACAATAAAAACAATTTATGTTATACTGATACAAAAGCAGAAAAAGAAAGGATCCTCTCATGTCCTACGCCAAGACCTATTACACAAACTTCTCCGATTTTTATACGGAAGAAGCCATAAACACACGTATTTCCGAAATCTCCGAAGCCAAGCAGGAACGCATCCAAACCGCCAAACGCGCAGAAACAAAAGCCTCTCTCCTTGCAGGTGAGCTTCTTATTCGCGCCGCGCTCAAAAACGCACTTGATCTTGAAAACGTGAAAATCGCCGTCGATGACCACGGAAAACCCTATCTCCCCGAGCATCCTGAGGTACATTTCAACCTCTCTCATAGCGCAAATATTGCCGTTTGCACCGTTTCCGACGTACCTTGCGGTGTCGATATCGAGCAGATCAGCAAGCCCCATGAGGTGATGGCAATGGCGAATCGTTTCCTTTCCGTCAAGGAACACGCCGCCGTTCTCATGTCGCCAAATCCCAACGAAGCCTTTTGCCGTCTTTGGACGCTCCGCGAAAGCTATGTGAAAATGCGCGGACTTGGCTTTGAGATCGGACTTTCCACCTTGAAATGTGATTTTCACCGCGGTGTTTGTTCTATTTACGAGAAAAATGTCTTGCAAGAGGATGCAAAATTTCATGAATGGAAGACCGTTCCCGATTTCCGAATCTCCGTTTGCACCAAGGGCGAATGTGAACATACCATTGAAAAGATCATGCTTTGATACGAAAAAACCGAGCCACGGCTCGGTTTTTTATTATTTTTCTTCATAACTCAAAGGACAAAAGCCCTTTTTTCCGCAGTGAGGGCATTGCAAAACGGTATTTTCTCCCATATGCGCGGAAAAGCCTGCTTTCCACCATTTCGGGGAAAATTTCTTGCCACAGCTTCCGCAGACAAAGGTCTTTTCGGAAAGTGCTTTTCCCTCAAAATACCAAACGAGTAAGGCGACAAGTCCTGCGATGGCAATGATGCCGATGATCACAAATAACGGTTTCATCTGTCTTTCTCCTTTTTTGGCTTGATCATGACTTGATATCTGTATTTATGATAACATAAAATCGATATAATGTCAACATTTTTTGAAATCCGTATGATCAAAACAGCACCGTTACCGCCCCACCGACAAAAGCAGATGCAAGCGCCGTGATGATGGCGCCGACGACCGCCGTCCAACGTTTTGCGGGAATACGTTCCAGCTCGGCAAGGCGCTCCTCTTGCTTTTCAAGCGCCCTTGTTAAGGTATCAAGAGAAACGACAAGCCTTGCGATCTGTTCGTTTTGCGTATGGACCGCGTCCGTAAGCTTTTCCAAGCGGTCGAGCCGACAGAGTGCGTTTTTTGTTCGTTCTTCGAGCTTGGCGAGCCTTGCGCTTTGGAGCTCATCCAAGTTTTCCACATCCATGTGGTAAATCGAGCGCATACGCTCACCTCTCTTTCATAGTTTGTTTTCCGCCGTATCAGGGAACGCATACGAGCGGAAAACAGTAGCCCTTCGGCATGAACCTATTTTACCATAAAATCGATTTTTTGTAAACAGAGAAGGCGAACATATATTCGTTATTTCGTTTCGTTTCCGTCGCTTTCGTCGGAATTCTCGTCCGTTTCTGCGTTTTTTTGCGCCGCTTTTCGCATATCGGAGGGACGAATGCTTGCAAGCGGATTTTTGGCAACCGCTTCTTCGAGCTGTTTGTTGTTGACATGCGTATAGATCTGCGTGGTGCTGAGCTGCGCATGACCGAGTATTTCTTTGAGCGCCAGCACGTCCACCCCGCCCTCCTGATACATGAGGGTCGCCGCCGTATGACGAAGCTTATGCGTAGAAAAATGCTTGTATTCGAGCCCTGCCGCGTCAAGATATTTATAAACGACCCACTGTACGGTCTTGTGGCTGATACGTTTGCCAAGGCGAGAAAGAAAAAGTGCATTTTTATCTTTGATATTTTCGTTTTCGCGGGCACGCGCCGTAAGATAGACCGAGATCGCCTCACGGCAAGCATCGTTCAGATACACGATGCGCTCCTTTCCTCCTTTACCGAGCACGCGCAAAGAACGGAGCTCTCTGTCAATATCGGAAAGATCGATACCGCAAAGCTCGGAAAGTCGCATACCGCAGTTGAGAAAGAGCGTAATGATACAGAAATTTCGTTCACGGTATTTGGATTCGGTATCCCCGGCAACACTTGTCAAAAGAGAAATGCTCTCTTCTTGAGACAAATATTTCGGAAGCGTGGATTTTTTCTTCGGAGATTCAATATCGACAGCGGGATTTTTCTCCATGATGCGCTCCGTTGCCACAAGATATTTGAAAAACGCTTTGATAGCAGAAAGCTTTCTCGCGCGCGATGCCGCGGAATTTTCCCGTACGTTTGCCGTGAACATCAAAAATTCCAATATTTCAAGCGTCGTTACCTTTTTTACAAATTCATCATCCACAGAGCTGATCGAGACCGCATCAAAGCCTTCATCCTTTGGGGACATGCCGTTTCTTGTTGCCACAAGATAACGGAAGAATAAATGCAGATCGCTGCGGTATTCGCTGACAGTCTGCGGTGAACGTGCCTGAATGATCAGTTTATATCGAAGGAAGCGTTCCACAACGGGGGAACGATCTTCCGTTACCTTCATTTCTTTTTTTGCCATAAGAAATTCACCTGCCTTATGTTCATTTTATCATAAAACCCATAGACTTACAAACGATTTTGCGAAAAAAGGTCCAAAAGTCATAAAAAAATCCTCTGTCGCATACACATATACCGTATCAAAAGCCGCAGATGGCGGCACGGAGGTTATTGATTATGGCAAACACCAATATTTACAAGGATATCGCGGCAAGAACAGACGGCGATATCTACATCGGCGTTGTCGGTCCCGTACGGACAGGCAAATCCACATTCATCAAAAAATTCATGGAGACCCTTGTCATCCCGAATATCAAAAACGAATATGACCGCACACGCGCAAAGGACGAGATGCCGCAATCGGCGGCAGGTAAGACCGTCATGACGACCGAGCCGAAATTCATTCCCGACGATGCCGTAGAGGTTACACTTGACGGCGGTGCCACGCTCTCTGTCAAAATGATCGACTGCGTCGGTTATATCGTTCCCGAAGCGCTCGGCAATTACGAGGGCGACAAACCGCGCATGGTCATGACGCCTTGGTCAGAGGAAAGTATGCCCTTTGACAAAGCGGCGGAGATCGGCACACAAAAGGTCATCCGTGATCATTCCACCATCGGCGTTCTCGTTACCTGCGACGGCACCTTCGGTGAGCTTTCCCGAGAAAACTATATCGACTGTGAAGCGCGCATTGCATCCGAGCTCCATGAAATGGGCAAACCCTTCGTCATCGTACTCAATTCCGCGCGCCCCGAAAGCGAAGAAGCGGCAATGCTTGCACTCTCGCTCGAAGAACGCTATCACGCCCCTGTTGCGCTCGTAAACTGTCTCGATCTTGACAAAAACGATATTCGCCACATTCTCGAGCTCGTATTGCTCGAATTTCCCGTAACGGAGATCGCCGTCGGACTTCCCGACTTCATGAATGCGCTCGACCGCACGCACCCCATCCATCGCAGTGTGCATGAGACCATTTCCGCCTGTGCCGCAGAGATCACCAAAACGGGCGATATCGCAAAATGCTTTGCCAAGGCGACGGAAAATACATATATCAAAGATGTTCGCGTGGAAAAGATCGATCTCGGTTGCGGCAAAGCCTCCATCCAAATGACACTTGCAGACGGACTTTTCTATGGACTTATCGGGGAGCTTACGGGTTTTGCCATCGACGACGATGAAGCGCTGATGAAGCTCCTCCTCGAGCTTTCCGACATCAAAAAGCAATATGACAAGGTCAAAGCCGCGCTTGACGAAGTAAGCGCCACAGGCTACGGCATCGTCGTCCCCGACATCTACGATATGAAGCTTGAGGAACCACAGATGGTAAAGCAATCGGGCGGTTACGGTGTTAAGCTCCGTGCATCTGCGCCGAGCATTCACATGATCAAGGCGGACATTGAAGCCGAGGTCTCTCCCATCGTCGGTACAGAACAGCAATCGGAGGAGCTTGTGAATTTCCTGCTCCGCGAATTTGAAAATGATCCCCGCAAGATCTGGGACACCAATATGTTCGGCAAGCCTCTTTGCGAGCTGATCCGCGAGGGACTTCACACGAAGCTTGCACATATTCCCGAGGATGCACGCACCAAGCTTTCCGAAACGCTCCAGCGCATCATCAACGAGGGCAGCGGCGGTCTCATCTGCATCATCCTATGATACTTTTTCTTTTGAGACAAAGAAAAAGCACCAAAAAGAAAGCATAGCGCACTTTTCTTGCCGTCAAGAAAAGTGCCAAAAGAACCGCAAGGGACTCGTCCCTTGACCCGTATGGCAATGTGATGTTATGTATTCTAAAAAAACGACCTCCGCAGAAAATTCTGCGGAGGTTTTGTGTATGAGATTAAAGTACCTTGGAAAGGAAATCCTGGAGTCTGTGGTCCTTCGGATTTGCGAAAAATTCCGCAGGAGATGCTTCCTCCTTGATGCGACCCTCGTCCACAAAGAGAACGCGAGTGCCGACTTCCTTGGCGAAGCCCATTTCATGGGTAACGATGACCATGGTCATGCCCTCCTCCGCAAGCTCGCGGATAAGGTCAAGAACTTCACCGACCATTTCAGGGTCAAGAGCCGAGGTCGGCTCGTCAAAGAGCATGACGTCGGGATTCATCGCAAGCGCACGCACGATGGCAACACGCTGCTTCTGACCGCCCGAAAGCTTGCTCGGATATTCGTCTTTTTTGTCGTAAAGACCGATACGCTGAAGAAGCTTCGCCGCCGTTTCTTCTGCTTCTGCCTGTGTTTTGAGCTTGAGCTGAACGGGTGCAAGCGTCATATTCTGCATAACGGTGAGGTTATTGAAAAGATTAAAATGCTGGAATACCATGCCCATCTTCTGACGGGAGATATTGATATCCTGATGGTTTTCATCGTAAATGGCTTTGAGCGCATTCTTAAATTCCTTACCCTCACGTTTTTTGAGAAGGTCCTCTGCCTTGATCTTTTTGACGGCATCTTCCTCGGACATACCCTCTGCAACAAGAGAAGCATAGGTCTTGGAGGTCTTGATAACGTCAATATGGAGATACGGATCGGGCTCTGTTACGAGCTTTTCATCGAGCCAGACCTCGCCGTACGTAGGAGTTTCCAAAAGGTTCATGCAGCGGAGCAAGGTAGACTTACCGCTGCCCGAAGGTCCGATGATAACGACACGTTCACCCTTTTTGATATCGCAGGAAACGCCGCGCAGAATCTTCAGATCTCCGAAATTTTTATAAATATTCTTAACGCTTATCACCGGAACGAAGTCTCCTTTCGAGTTTTTTCACAACAAAGGTAAGTGCATATACGATCGCAAGATAGAAGAGCGCCGCAACCGTCATCGGTGCGATATAGCTTGCGAGGTTATGACCCGCACCAACGTTTTTCGCAGCCGCGGTAAGGTCATACATACCGATCATGCTGACGATAGAGGTTTCTTTGATGAGCGCGATAAGCTCGTTACCGATCGTGGGAATTACGTTTTTGATCGCCTGCGGAATGACGATCTTCATCATCGTAACGCTATTGGAAAGACCGAGTGCGCGGCCAGCTTCCGTCTGACCGATATCAACGGAAAGGATACCTGCGCGGATGCTTTCCGCAACGTACGCACCCGAGTTGATACCGAAGGCGATGATGGCGGTGATTTCCTGCGGAAAACCGCGAATGGCAAAAATGACGAATGCCATAATGAAAAGCTGAAGCGCCATCGGTGTACCGCGAATAACGGTGATATACACGTTGCAGATCGTGCGGGGGAGTATCATCCAAGGGCTCGTGCTTTTGGAAATTTTCACAAGCGCTACGAGCGTACCCAAAAAAAGTCCCACGATTGCCGCACCGAGAGAGATAATGAATGTCAATTTCAAGCCTTCCAGCATCGCGGAAAGATACTTGGGATTGACAAAACATTCGATCACATCACTAATAAAGTTCATTGTTTTATTCCTTTTTCTTCTCTAAAACATCAAGAAGAACTGCGTAAATGTTTACGCAGTCCGTCTTTTTGCTTGATTATTCGAGACCCATGTGCTTTTTGACGAGAGCTTCGATGCCGTCTTCGCCAAGCTCAGCAAGAACATCGTTGATCGCTTCAAGGAGCTCATCGTTGCCCTTGGTTACGCAGATCGCATAGGATTCTTCTGTGGGGAAGTCAGCTTCGCCTTCGCCGCCTGCATAGTAAAGAGCAGCGCAGTCAAAGGAATCGTTCTTGTCAACGATGAAGGAAGCGGGGAGATAGTCAACGACAACAACGTCTACCTGGTTTGCAATAATACCGTCTGCAGCGAGCTGTGCGTTGTCAAAGCGTGCAAGAGAAGCATCTGTGCCAACGAGAACGCCGTCATAGCCGTAGTTGGGATCGTCAGCAGTTGCGTTGATTTCGCCGTCAACATAGATATCACCTGTGGTATCTCTCTGAACGCCGATCTTTTTGCCTGCGAGAGAATCCCAAAGGATGTAGTTTACGTCGCCGTCAGTGCCGTCGATTTCCATTGTGCCTTTTTTGTAGATGACATACTGAACGGATGTAAAGTATGTATTGGAAAAGTCAACCTTTTCCTTGCGTTCATCGGTAACGGTGATGCCTGCGGCACCTGCGTCGCAAAGCTTACCGCTTGCTACGTTATCGATGATAACGGAGAATTCAACGTTTACGAATTCAATTTCCTTACCGAGCTTTTCGCCGACAAGGTTCATGATCTCAACGTCAACACCGTCGATCTCTTCTGCGGAAACATAATATTCAAACGGAGCAAAGTATGCGTTAGTCTGAACGATGATCTTATCTGCGGCACAGCCTGTCATCATGAAACAGCCAACCGCGAGCAATGCCGCAAGGGCAAATGCGAGAATTTTTTTCATTTTCTTTTTTCCTCCATAATCAATTGTTATTGTTTAATATAAAAAATGAACATACTTGATTATATACTGATATTATACATTTGTCAAGACAAATTTTATGAAAGTTTATACATTTTTATGTATATTTTTTCATTTTGTGCCAAGGCGTTATTCATCGGCATGCACCAAAAAGAATATTTGCGATCCGATTGACCGTGCCCGCACCGAGGATCATCACCGTATCCTCTTCCCTTGCAATCTCGCGGATGATGCGCGCCGCATCCTCATAGGAGGAGACATACTTCCCTTTCGGCGTTGCCGCCGCAAGCTTTTCAGAGGAAACGCCCCAAATATTCTCCTCGCGCGCCGCGTAGATATCGACGAAATAGACCGCATCCGCATCGGCAAAGGATGCCGAAAATTCATCAAAAAGCGCTGCTGTGCGGGAATAGGTATGCGGTTCAAAAAAGCAGATGAGTCTGCCCTTTGTCATTTTTCTTGCACCTGCAAGCGTCGCCGCCAGCTCCTTCGGATGATGCGCATAATCGATATAGATCTCCGCTCCGTTCACGTCGCCCTTGTATTCAAAGCGGCGGCGCAGACCGACAAAAGACCCGAGACCCTCTTTGATCTCGTTTGCAGAAAGTCCGAGACGGTCGCCGACTGCGGCGGAAGCGAGCGCATTATATATATTATGGTAGCCAACGACGGAAAGTGCGATATGCACGAGGAATTTGCCATTTTTCAAAATATCAAAGGAAAATCTGCCTCGCTCTTCCGAAACGTTCACTGCTCGATAATCCGCCTCCTCCCGAATACCAAAGGTTACGGCATCCGGCACCTCGGGAAGGATCTCTTTGACATTCTCGTCATCCGCGCACAAAACGGAAAACGGAAGAAGCGCATCTCCCCCAAAGGGAATATTCGCATATTTGGCAAAGGAGCGCTTGATCTGCGGAAGACCTTCCGTGAAATAGTCCGTATGGTCAAGGTCGATGCCAAGCACGACGGAGACCGTTGGGAAAAAGCAAAGAAAGGAATCCTTATATTCACAAGCCTCAAAAATAAAATATTCCTTTTCGCCGATGGTATAAGCACCGCCCATCTCGTCCGTTTCCGCACCCGAAAGCACGGTCGGCTTTTTGCCTGCGTCCATAAAGAGATGCGCGAGCATGGACGTACAGGTGGATTTTCCGTGCATCCCCGCAACGCCGATTCGATGGGTATAATTTTTCATGATATACCCAAGCAGATCTGCGCGGTAGATAATGGGGATCTGCTTTTCTTTTGCCGCCGCAAGCTCAGGGCTCGTAAGCGAAACGGCACCTGTATATACGACAGCATCCGCACCCTCAACGCTTTCTCTTCGATGCTCATGCACAATGGGGATCCCTGCCTTTTCCAGCTTTTCAGTCATATCCGAATATGCGCGGTCAGAGCCCGAGACCTCATATCCGCGTTTGCGGCAAACAAACGCAAGGCTTGACATACTGATGCCGCCGATACCGACAAAGAAAAGCTTTTTCGCACGCGCCATCACCATATCTATCGTTAATTGTTCATTCATTCCGTGTTACCTCGATTGATAAAGAGTATATCGACATAAAAATCGCTTTTTTTACGCAAAGTTAATAACATTCTTACTTCCTGTTTATAATGTATTCATAATTTTACGATAAAATGATATTCAGTAAAGGACAAGCCTATCTTACAATATCATATAAAAATCAGGAGGAAGCATTATCATGCAAATTACCGACGTAAGAGTCAGAAAAGTTTTTGAAGAAGGCCCTATGAAAGCCATCGTTTCCGTTACCTTCGATAACGAGCTTGCACTTCATGACGTAAAGGTCATCAATGCACGCGAAAAATATTTCGTCGTGATGCCCAGCAGAAAGAATCCCGACGGAACATATCGAGACATCGTGCATCCCATCAACGCAAGCTCCAGAAATATGCTGGAAACAGCCGTGATCAACGCCTATTTCGAAAAGCTCAAGGAGATCGAAGAAAATCCCGAAGCACTTGCCTTTTCTTTGGATATCGAGGATTAAAAGCCATGAAAACGAGTTGTCGTACGACAACTCGTTTTGGTTTTTTAAGATAGCGAACTTTTTCCTTCCCCGGTGAGGGAAGGCGTATACCATATCTTTCGTTTCCTATTTAATATCCAAACTTTCCGGTAAGACTATCATCTTCCTTGATCCAGTCTTCTACGTTATAGATCGTATATTCGGTTTTGGATTCGCGCACGATGACCTCGCGGATACCGGCGTTGATGACGAGCTTTTTGCACATCATGCAGGAGCAGGTACCGGGTACAAGACCATTCGTTTCGGGATCAACGCAAGCCATATACAAAACGGAATCGAGCATCTTATCTCTATCCGCCGCAATGATGGCGTTTGCCTCCGCATGAACGGAACGGCACATCTCGTAGCGTTCTCCGCGCGGAATTCCAAGCTTATTTCGCATACAGTATTGCAGATCAGAGCAGTTTTTTCTGCCTCTGGGCGCGCCGTTGTAGCCTGTGGAGATAATGATATCGTTTTTCACGATGATCGCGCCGTATTGCTTACGCAGACAGGTGCTTCTTTTGGAAACGGTCTCCGCAATATCGAGATAATAATTGATCTTATCGGGTCTTGTCATATTTGCAAAATCCTTTCAATATTGATGTCTTTTTTATTTTTATTCAGTATACAGAAATTTTAGTTGGAAATCAAGGGATTTATGTACTTTTTTATAACTTTTTCGGGCGAAATGAAAAAATTGAAAGCATCCTCTTGACAAAAGAAACAAACTCTGCTACCATATAGAAAACCGCATAAAAATAATCAGGGGTGCTGAATAGCGATTCGGCTGAGATGAGGATGATATCCGAAAACCCTTTTAACCTGATATGGATAATACCGGCGCAGGAAGATTATAGGAAACCTCTCTTTAAGAGATATAACCGATTTTGCCGTATTATTGATATGCGGCATTTTTTATTTTTTAAGGAGGTTTTTCGGTTTATGAAAAACAGAACGAAAGCCATCATGGCTTTGACCGAAGGCGCTATTATGGTCGCATTTGCTGCCGTACTGAGCCTTATCAAAATCATCGACCTGCCCTATGGCGGTTCGGTAACGATCGCATCCATGCTTCCCGTCGCCGTCATCTCGTATCGACACGGACTCGGCTGGGGACTTCTCTCCGCCACGGTCTACGGCGCGATCCAACAGCTCCTCGGGCTCAACACCCTTTCGTATTTCACAACGTGGCAAAGTATTTTGGCGGTCATTTTGCTTGACTATGTCGTTGCCTTTGCCGTCATCGGTCTTGCGGGCGCATTCCGCAAGCCCATCAAAAACCAAGCACTTTCGCTTTGCATCGGTTGCTTCATGGTCTGTCTGCTTCGTTACGCCTGCCATACCATCGGCGGCGCGACCGTTTGGGCGGGACTTTCCATTCCGACCGACGCGGCGATGATCTATTCCCTGTCCTATAACGCGACCTATATGCTTCCCGAGACCATCATTTTGCTCGTCATCACAGCGTATATCGCAACGAATATCGATTTCGCAGGCAAGCATCCCACGCGCATCGTGCGCCCCGATATGCCGAAAAATCTCGGTTGGATGACCCCCGTCGCGGGCCTTATCGCCGTGCTTGCCACCGTTTGCGACACCATCCTCGTTTTCTCCAAGCTTCAGGATGCGGAATCGGGTGAATTTTCCATCACAGGGCTTGCCAATGTGAACTGGACACTCGTCGTTGCCATCACAGCCGTCGCGCTTCTCATCGTCGCCTCTCTCATTGCCATTCGCAGCGTACTGTATAAGAAAGCAAAATAATCATCTTCCATAAGCCCTGCATCGCAAACCATACACGTCATTCTGAGCGCAGCTTAGCGAAGTCGAACGAATCTCGTATGGTTTGCTTGATATACTCTCAAAATCCAAAAATTGAAAGAATACATATATGAACGCCCTCATCATTACACCCTATCTCACGACCGACATCCGAAAGATCGCGGATATTTCCGCATACGACCTCATTCTCTGCGCTGACAGCGCCTATCTTGCGGCGCAAAAGGAGCATATCACACCTCATATCGTCATCGGCGATTTCGATCACGGTCAAAACGTCCGCCCCGAAAAGGGCGCGGAAAATACCGTTACCGTTCCCTGCGAAAAGGACGATACCGACACCATGCTTTGCGTGAAATACGCGATGCAGCAGGGGGCTGATGATATCACGATCCTCGGCGGTATCGGCGGCAGACTTGACCATACCTTCGCCAATCTGCAAACGCTCGCCTTTTGCGAGTCTCATGGAATCCGCGCGCATCTGCTCGCCGAGCATGACGAAGCCTTTCTTCTTTCGGGAAGCGTCCGTCTGCCCAAGCGAAAGGAAGCATGGTATCTTTCCGTGTTCGCGTATGACGGCGCTTGTCATGACGTTACCATCAAGGGAACAAAATACGAGGTGGAAAACGCCGTGCTCGATACGAATTTCCCGCTCGGCGTAAGCAATGAGATCACCGCAGATTTCGCGGAGATCAGCGTCAAAGAGGGCAGAATTCTTATTATCCTTTCTGCAAAAGAAACTTTATAATACTATAATAATCTTTTATAACTTATAAAAATACAATTTATAAAAATACTGAGGAAATACTCATGAAAAAATTAACATCTTTATTGATAGCCCTTGTTTTCATATTCTGCGCAAATATCTCAATCTATGCTACAAACAAACAACTTCCTCGCGAAACCATATTGGCAGTAATGGTTGTAAAAAACGGTGAATTTGTAATTTACCAAGGCAAGGAAGCTGAACAAATTCTTGTAACAGAATATCAAAATGCCAACGGCACTCAACAGGAATTTGTTCGTAATAATACAAAAACAAAACTTTCCATGTCATCCACAGAAAATGAGCCTCGACATAATGTATATGATTTTCGTTATGTATATAGAGAAGATGCCTACATAGCAGGTTGCTTACGAACAGACTTAACACGACGTATTAGCAATGAATATGTCAATTTAACTTCCGTAGATCAAACCGTTTCTTTATCATGGTCATGTACCCAAGATTTTACTATGTCGGCAGATGTAGAAATCAGCGGAAAATGGTTAAAAGCAGTTACTACTACATTAGGTGCATCATGGACCGATAGCGTTTCAGCAAGTTCTTCATACAATATAACGATTGCACCCGGAAAAAAAGTTTGGTTAGAATTTACCCCTCGCATGGATCGCTCGTATGGAACGATAAGTAAGTATTTAACTACCACAGGTGGTAGACTATTAGTTGAAGAAAGATGGATAGATACATATCGAACAACATCTATATATAGTGCAGCATTAAGAACTTATGTTCCCGATGGTATTTATACGTTCAAAGAGGCTGAAGCATCATGAAGAAAACAATCATAGCCTGTACTTTAATGTTGTGTGCAACTACCTTAATTAACTCGACTTTTTTAACAGGAGCACTTATATGTCTAGGTTCCAATGCATGGCATGATATGATGGGAAATTTTTGGGGAGTTTTACAACACTTAAAATTGGATATCATATTTATCATCGCATCAAGCCTCGGAATACTCGGAATTGTTATAATGTTTTTAGACTTGATATTTTCTATCAAAAAATCATAATAACAATACTCATAAATTGCAAAAAACCTTCTCCTGTTGGAGAAGGTTTTTTTATTCCAATCAAACGCAAAAATTCACACCTTAAATAATACCCTTTTGGAGCATGATATTGGCATAGATCGCCTTTTCGCTCGTTGCGATGACGGCATACGCCTTCTTTGCTTCGTCATAGAAATCAAAACGGTCGATGTGTCCGACGGTCTCACCGCCGCGCGCATCGTATTTTGCGATCAGCTCGTCATACGTATCCCAGATAGGTGTTGCCACACGGCCAACATCACCGGGCAAAAGATTCATGAGCGTAACGGGCTTTTCCGCGTAGGTATCCAGCGGAAATACCTGCAAGATCGCGTCAAGGATATCGGGGATATTATGACCGTCCGCACGAATGATGATGGGATCTTTGCCGACAAGACCGATGGGGAAATTGCCGTCTGCGATCACGATGCGGTCGCCATGACCCATTTCACAAAGAACCTTCAAAAGCTCAGGGGAAAGAATTGCGGGAATACCTTTTAACATGATGTTGTCCTCCAAAATATTAAATTTCTATCAGATCCGGGTCGAAATCGTCCGGTTTCTTTTTTTGTTCTTCAAAGATAAGCTTATGCTCTTCTTTTTTGTAAATATCGGGGAGTCGTTTTTTACCCTCGGATTGCATGAGAAGCCCCAATGCCGTGATATACGCGCGAATAAGCTCTCTCGGTGTGATAAGCGTTTCCGCGCCTGCGCGGGAAAGCATATGATAGAGAAAATCGCGCATCTCCTCGGCTTTGACGTCCACCGCACCATAGCAACGGGTAAAAAGTCCCGTTACACGCGCAAGAAGCGCCAAAAGCTCGTCGTCGGAAAGACGGGCAAGACGCATGATGGGACCGAAAAGAGGCATCCCCGTCGCAACGGCTTCTCCGCCGAACATATTATCCTGCAAACGGGAACGGAGCGCTTCATAGCTGAAAAGTCCGCGTCTGGTATCCTCCAAAAATTGGGGCGTACCTGCGAAAATGATCTCCAGCCCCGCGGCTTTGCCCTGCAAGGTATCGTTGAAGATGGAAAGTATCTTTTCGTAATTGTTTTCGCGCGAAATGCGATTGGGTATCTTATACAGATTCACACATTCATCGATGAAGACCACGAGTCCCGAATAGCCGATCTTGCGGACGAACGCCGCCATGAGCTTGATATAATCATACCAGTTTTCGTCGTTGATGATGCCCGAAACGCCGAGAGCCGAGCGCGCCTCGGTCTTCGTGCCAAATTCACCGCGAAGCCAGCGCAGACAATCGCTTTGACCGCTTTCGTTGTTTTCCTTCCACGCTTTGTAGTAGCGGTCGATGACGTGCGCGAAATCAAACGCGCCGACACCCGTTTCGATATCGCGGAGAACCGCATAAATGCGCGTGGAGACCTCCTTTTCAAACTGTGGAGAATCGGGCAAGATCCCTGCATCCGTTACCGCATATTGAATATCGGAAAGCCATTTGGATATCATTTGCGAAAGCGCACCGCCGTCGGGAGAGGCTTTCGTGGAAAGGTTTTTGATCAGCTCCTTATAGGTCGCAAGACCGCCGCCGTTTGAGGAAGAAAGTCTTCTTTCGGGAGAAAGATCCGCATCCGCGCAGACAAAGCCGCGTTCCACGGCGTAGCCGCGCATGAGCTGAATCAGAAAGCTCTTACCGCTTCCGTATTTACCGATGATAAAACGCGTTGCCGAACCGCCGTCCGCCACAACGTCAAGGTCGCGGCAAAGGGAGGTAACCTCTGCCGTTCGTCCGATGGCAATATAGCGTGCACCCGCTCTCGGCACAACGCCCGCCGCCATCGACGAAACGAGAGAGTTCAGTATCCGCTTCGGTATTTTCATCATATTGGTTTCTTGCATATCGATTCCTTTCTGCTCACTTCCTGCCAAGGATATGGAAAATATCCTCCTCATAGTCGGAAACGAGCGAAAAATCTTCTTCTATTATGATATCGCCAATGGCATCGTTCGCTTGCTCATTGATAGCACCGCGCACCATCTCTGCCATCTTACCGTTCTTTCGGCAAAAAGCGTCGAACGCGCCGTCCACAGCCGCAGAAAGCGCCTCTCGGAGAAAAGCCTCCATTTCCAAAATAAAAGCAAAATCACCATCGGGCATGGACATTTCGGGAAGCGAAAAGGCTTCGCCTCTCTCCTCTGTCAAGGCTTCGGGGATAGGCTCGGAAGCGACGCTTTCCAAAATCGGCATATCCTCCGGATCGCCGTCCTCACCCGTATCGAGAAGCTCTGCCGTCTCCCAAGCTGCCGCTTCGATCTCGAGCGCACGGGAAATATCCGCAGGGCCTTTGTTTTCCGGTTCGTAAAGCGCCATATAGCGCTCCTCCTCAAGTGCCTGCGCGGTCTTCTTTTTTCGGAGATTTCGTTCGGGATAGACCGCATCAAAATAGGCGGAAACTGCCTCCTTGAGCTCTTCGCTGACACCGTTTGGCACGAATCGGGATTTGATGCCAAACGCCGCACGCAAATTGTTTTCACAAAGCTTGATCATTCCCGTGAGCGCTTGCTTCAAGTCAAGCGATCGGCGAAGCGGCGTACACATGACGGCGATCTTGAATTTCACGTCATGACAAGCCACTGCCCCCGAAAAGCTATCACGAAGCATACGCATCGGTTCAATGCCGTAATCGGCAAGATGAGGCGCGATATGTGTCTTTGCCACCTGCTCCATCGCGCGCGGAATATGCAGATCAAATTCCTTTGCATGATCGGGATAATATTTGCTTTTTTGATAATCATATGCAGAAATGTTCTGCATAAGCTCCCACGTCATATCACCGCCGTGGAGATAAAACTCAGGCATAGCGACCTTGCTTGCCACCTCACCTGCAAAAACGTCAAGCGTGATCCAATCCGGCTCGACCTTGTGAATGAGACAATAATCGCAGAGCCACTCGCCGAGATATTTATCGAGATATCCGAAATCCTCTCGATACGCCGCCCAAAGACGGGAAAGCTCGATCGCGCCCTTTTTCGGCGGAATACGGTCGGGAAGATTGATGATCTCATACGCATAAAGAAAGAGATAATTGATATCGGTCTTAATATATAAGCCCTTTCGGATCTCTCCTCGCCAATAAAGATAATAGGAAAGCTGAGCCACCGTCATCTGATCATATTGGGGCATATACGAGAAAAAATAAACGTATTCGCAAGGCTCATGCTCGCGTTCAAAATAGCGGATGGCATCCCTGCGGAATTTCGAATAAAAATTAAATTCCGTCGGCCATGGAGAAACGCTCACCTTTTGAATAAAGCCCGTCGGAAGCTCATATTCTCTGAGCACTTGTCTTTCTCTCGGGTCTTTTTCTCTGCGTTTGGGGATCGGCGTGCCGACCTCTGCCGTTTTTTCGGGAAGCACCACCTCGACGGCATCCGTATCGGGAAACGCCGTAAGCTTTCTCGTTTTTTTCTCGGGACGGCTCGGCAAAAGCTCTTCGATATCCCAAAATTTATCCATAGCATCTTCTTTTCCCACACGAGCCACCCCCTTCTTACATAAAAATCCTTATTATAATATTGTACCACAAAGCGCCATTTCTGTCAATAAGGCGAGATGGGTCTTTCTTATCGTTTCCAAATGCAAAAACGGCAAAAACATCCTCGTTTTTGCCGTTTTATCATCTATTAAAGCCCCAAAAGCTTTGTTACAAACGCCTTCGTGATATCCAAATTCTGATTGGAATCGAGATAGACTGCCGCCGCAAGGCTTTCAAAAAGATTGGAGCAAGCAGGAACGCCGTCGTCCATATTGGCCTTTTCGTCGCCGTTACCCATGATCAGATAATCCTGAATACCGAGCGCGCGGATCTTTTCCGCAAGATATACGTTATTCGTGCAATTGCTTCTCATCTTGGTAAAGGCATCCTCCTGCATATAGGAAACAAGACCGTTATCATCGCGGAAGGTATAGCGGTCAAGCAAAATACTCGAAACGACGTAGGAAAGCACCATATCGCCGAAAAATTCGAGGACCTCATTGTCTCTCGCGTCGGGATGCTCGTTATGATAGGAGGCGCAGGTAAACGCCTGCTTGAGAAGCTCTTTATCTTCAAAGGTGTATCCAATAATTTTTTCAATTTTCTTGATCTCTTCTTTATTTAACATATCCATTCTCCAAAATATATCGATAACTTGAGTTAATATTGTATCATTCTTCAAGAAATTTGTCAACCCCTCAAAAAATTTTCAAATATCTCTGTTCATTTTGCTTGTTTTGTGATAGAATAATTATGTATGAAAAAATGCAACCAAGAAAGGAGTACGTTATGCCAAAATACAGACGTGCCAGAATCAACGATGAAGTTACCCGTGTTCTTGCGGACGCATTGCGCAATGTCAAGGACCATCGCATCCGCGATCAGATCATCACGATCACAAGCTGCGATGTTTCGGGAGACCTTCGTTTTGCAAAAGTATATTTTTCCGTATATGGCGCAGACCATGAAACGGTAAAAGAGATCAAAAAAGGACTTTACAGCGCGCAGGGCTTCCTTCGTCATGCCCTTGCCGAAGAGATCAATCTCCGCATCACCCCTGAGCTCACCTTCGAATATGATAACGCAATGGAGCGCGGTGCGCAGATCTCCGAGCTTCTCAAAAAGGCGGCGATCCCCGAAGAGCTTGCACGCGATCCCGAGCTCCAAGACACAGAAAGCGAGGCAGATGAAGATGACCAAGCCGAGTGAAGTTTCTACCGTAAACAATATCACGATAAACGGCATCTGCAAAAACATCGTCCGACATGACAATTTCCTGGTATTCACCCACGAAAACCCCGATGCTGACACCATCGGCTCCTGCTTTGCCCTCGTGAACACCCTGCGTTCACTCGGCAAAAAGGCATACCCTGCCTGCGGAGACCGAATCCCTGCATCTCTGGTCTTCATGACCGACGGCGAGCGCGAATTTCATATTGAAAACGCCCCCGCGGATTTCACACCGGAATATTATATCAGCGTAGACGTCGCTTCCTCCGCGCAACTCGGCAATTATAAGCATCTTGCAGGCAGGATCGACCTCTCCTTAGACCACCATGCCACCCACGAAAAATTTGCGGCACATTATCTGATCGATCCCCGTGCCGCTGCCTGTGCCGAGATCGTATATCACATCATCAATCGTCTTTTGATTGGCGAGATCCCCGAAAAGACCGCTTCTCTGCTCTATGCGGCACTCGCGGCAGACACGGGCGGCTTCCGCTATGCCAATACCACCCCCATCACGCATAAGATCGCCGCAAAGCTCATCGAGCGCGGTGCCAACCATGCAGAGATCTGCCGCAACCTCTTTGAATGTAAGACCAAGACCGCCCTCGCGGCAGAAGCATTCGCCATGGCGAACGTTTCCTATTTCAGCGAAGGTAAGATCTCTTACGTCAAGATCACAAAAGAAGACAAACGTCTCGGCGGCTTTGAAGACGAGGACACCTATGACGTCATCAACGTCATTCGCCGCGTAGACGGTGTCAAGGTCGCCATCCTCGTACGCGAAAAGGAAGACGGCTCTTATAAGATCTCCACACGTTCCGCGTGCGAGATCGACGTTTCCAAGATCTGCGCCATTTTCGGCGGCGGCGGTCATGCGGGCGCGGCAGGATGCAGCGTCAAGCCCGAGGAAGCAGATGACGCGGTCAAACGCATCGTAAAGGAATGTGGCTTCGATGACTGACGGCATTCTTCTCGTTCATAAACCCGCAGGCATCACGTCCTTTGACGTTGTCGCGCGGATCCGCAGACTTTACGGCACAAAAAAAGTCGGCCACACGGGCACGCTTGACCCGATGGCAACGGGACTTCTCGGCGTTCTCGTCGGCAGAGCCGTGAAAGCCTCCGAATTTCTGACGGAAAAAGACAAAGAATACATCGCGGGGCTCCGTTTGGGGCTGACGACCGACACCGAGGACACCACTGGCAAGACCCTCACGGAAAGCGATGATATCCCCCCCAAGGAAACCGTTTTGGAAACAGCAAAAACCTTCGTCGGCGATATCATGCAGGTGCCTCCGCTTTATAGTGCGCTGAAGGTCAACGGACAAAAGCTCGTCGATCTTGCAAGACAGGGCATCACCGTCGAGCGCGAAGCGCGACCCATCACCATCTACGCCCTCGATATCGACGGCGATGGCAAGGATTACACCATGCGCGTTGCTTGCTCCAAAGGAACGTATATCCGCACGCTTTGCGCGGATATCGGCGCAAAGCTCGGTTGCGGCGGCGCGATGTCCTCTCTCATTCGCACGAAGGCAGGCATTTTTGATCTCGGAAACGCCTACACGCTCGAAGCGCTCGAAGCGATGACTCCCGAGGAACGCTATGCCAAGCTCCTGCCCACAGAGCTTCTCTTTGAAGACTATCCCATCGCGCATCTTTCCGATTTTTACGCCAAGCTCGCACGCAACGGTTGCGAGATCTACGAGCGCAAGATCGGTGCAAGCTTCCCTCTCGGAGAAAAGCTCCGCGTATATGATAAAAACGGATTTTTCGCCGTCGGCGAGGTCAGACAGTATGACGAGGGGCTTGCGATCAAGCTCTTGAAGCGGTTTGATATTACGTAATCTGATCACAAATATGTTCCGAAGCCTTCCCATTTACGGGAAGGCTTTCGTTTATCTGAAAATTCTACTGAGCGTAGAATTTTATTCAAAAAATTGAATATGGATTTTATGCGTGCGGTATGGTATGATGAAAACAGAAGGAATCGATTCTGAAATCATCACAAAGAGGTGAATACCATCATGTATCAAAATCTACTGGGAGAAAGGCTGAGAGCCTTACGCAAGCGCAACGATCTGACCCAAGAACAGCTCGCCGAACGGCTCGGAGTATCCTTTCAGACCATTTCAAAATGGGAAAACGGCGCATCTGCTCCCGATATCACGATGCTCCCTGCCCTTGCTCATTTTTTCGGCGTAACGACCGATGAATTGCTCGGTGTGGATATTTTGCGCGCAGACGAAAAGATAGAGGAATACCGAAAACAGATCTTCGCACTCTACGACAAGTGGAAGCTCGCCGATATGGTAACGCTTTGCCGCAATGCTTGCGCGGAATTTCCGGGAAGCGATCGCCTGCGTTATCAGCTGGCGTGGGCGCTCGGACAAGCGCAACATGTGATACGGACAAAAGAAGAAAATCTGACGGAAGCAATTCATATCTGCGAAAGCATTTTGGAGACCTCCAAGGATACGAGCCTGCGTTTGACGGTAACGGCACAGCTCGTTTACCTTTGGCATTGGCTTGGAAATCACGAAAATGCTATGCAATATGCCAATACGTTACCCTCGCTTTGGGAAACCAGACCGTTCGTTGTCGGTCGTTTGGGGCTGATCAAAGGCGAAAAACAGCTTTCATATTCCCGCGGACTTCTCGATACGCTATTTCGTTTCTTTATGGAGATCGTGGAAAAAATGGCAAACGTCGATTTTCAAGATACGGAAAATACGATGCCGACGGAAGAAAAAATTCAAATCTTAGAAGACCTGATGCAAATGCTTACGGTCTTCTATGGAGAGGACCTGCTCGGTGAACATTATCCCATGCTGACCTATTCCTATACGCTCGCCGCGCTGTATGCTTCTCTCGGAGAGCATGAAAAAGCCTTGACCTATCTGGAAACGTCTTTTTCTCATGTCAAAGCCTTTGAAGCATATGACGAAACGGCAAAGCATACCTCCATCATGCAAAAAAATCGATCTGCTCTGCCGTATCATCATTGGAGCAACGGTAAAAAATCGGGAATCCGCGATCTATATTATGAGCTTTTTAACGAAGAAGCCTCCCAAAAATACGCACCCCTTGCAGGGAACGCGCGTTTTGAAGATTTGAAGCAACGTATCAAGGAAGCAAATCAAGAATCGTGATAACAACAAAAAATCGGAGCCAAGCTCCGATTTTTTGTTATACGTTTCTAACCTATTTTACCGCAAATATTCCCAGCATCGTCGAAACCGTCAGGTTGAGAGCGACCAGCAAAAGCATCCACAAAAACGGTGAAAATACCGCACCTCCGATCACGGCAAAGGTAAAAACCGCGGCCGCCATCATCGTGGTCGTATACATCATGGCGCTTTTTCCGTTCTTTTTTCGAAATCCGTGCGCAAGGATAGAAAAAAGAAGCGAAAGCTTTGCCACGTACGCCGCATATTCTGTGAAATACAGAAGCAATTCCTGCTTCCCAAACGGAAACATCAAAAGGAACGCCCATAAAATCACAGCCACACCGGTCGCTGCCATAACGGTCTTGATCAGAAAGCCCGCTCGGTCCTTTGGTGCTTTTCCCATCGCCCGAAAGCTGTCCGTCGTTCCTTCGTCTCCCGAAACCATTGTCATCGAAAGCAAAAAGAAGATCGGTGCAGGCATCACGGAAAAGACAAGACGGATCCCCGAAAAATCTCCCGTCATCTTCATCGGCGAAAGATCGCCGAACAGATGAATGAAAATAAGCGGAACAATCAAAAATAAGGAAAGCTCTGCAAAGCGTCCGAGAACCGTTACCCCTTTTCTTGCCGTCAAAAGCGCGATCCCGATCAGCACGGCAAGGATCAAAGGAAAAGGAATAAAATTCGCTTCCAAGGTCAGTACCGTTCCTGCTTCTATCAGCAGATATACCGCTTCCGCGGCACTTGTTAAGAGAAAAAACGCAAGCGGGATCCACGTTTCCTTTTTCGGCATATACGCAGAAAGAAAATCCGCAATATCCGTACGCTTTTTCATCGCGCCCCGATAGCCGATCACGGTCCATAAAAGAACGGCGGCAAAGGGCAATATGAGTGCAAGAAATGAATCGGCATCTGCAAGAGAAAGTCCCGAAAAAACGTATAAAAACGTCAGAAAGAACAGCTGAAAAGGGGTCAGATGTGTTTTCATTTGCCCGTTTTCACCCCTTTTTCGGGAATCTTTCCCTTGGTACGAATGAGGCGCTTTCCCGTGAGGGATACGGGAATACGCTTCATTGCCCATAGCGGTGCCATATAAATGAAATCCTTCATGCCTTCTCTGTCAAAAGGTGCAAACGGCGAAAGATACGGCACGCCGATCGAGGTTTTCGAGCATAATACGATGCAGGAAAGAAGGATCGTCCCAAAAAATCCGAAAAAGCCGAGCGCACCCGAAATGACGATCATAAACAATCGATAGAGCATATTGGCATTCATATAAGGAGGCACCATGAAATTACATACAGCCGCAAGCGCGACCACGACCAGAACGGGTGCAGACGTGAGTCCCGCCTTGATGGCACTGTCTCCGAGGATAAGAGAGCCGACAAGTCCGACTGCCGAACCGACCGCTTTCGGCATACGCAGACCGACCTCTCTCACCGTTTCAAAGATCAGAAAAATGATCAGCACTTCCCAAAAAAGAGAAAACTCAAGCGTTTCTCGCGCGCTCTTGACCGCTTTCAGCATAAAATCGGGCATCATATTCGGATGCCGAACGAACGCCGCTACAAAAAGCGCAGGGAAATAAAGCGAAACGAGATATGCCGTAAAGCGTAAGAACCTCACGAACGTGGCATACCAAGGGCTTTTGCTGTAATCCTCCGTAACTTGAAACGCCTCACAAAAAAGATAAGGTGCCGTCAAAACTACGGGAGAACCATCCACCAAAATCGCCACTCTACCCTCCATCAGCTTCGCCGCGACCTTATCGGGTCTTTCCGAATTGCCGATGGTTGGATAAAACGGCGCTTTCCCGTCCTGCAAATAGATTTCGATATACCCCGAATCTAAGATCGCATCCGTTTCGATCTCGGAAATTCGCCGGCAGACCTCCTCGATCACCTGCGGATTTGCGATCCCTTCCATAAAGACAACCGAAATATCCGTTGCCGATTCCGTACCGACAACGAACAAACGCCGTTTCAGCTTCGCCGAATGGATACGTCTTCGCAAAAGAACGACGTTGTTCTCCGCGCTTTCCGTAAATCCTTCATGCGGTCCTCTGATGACGTTTTCCGTTTCGGGCTCCATTGTGGAACGTCCCTCATCGTTTTTGGTGAAAACCGAAATTCCGAGTATATCCTGCATAGTATCACTAAAAACGAAAGCATTTCCCGAAAGGATCGCGCGGACAGCCGCATCCATATCCGTGATATTCTCTACCTTAATATTGGTAATGAGACTTCCCAGCGGAAAAGAATCCTGTCCTGCCGTATACGCGCGGGAAATCGGCTCCAGGATATATTTATTCACAAATATTCTGGAACAAAATCCCACAAGATACGCAACCGTAACGGTATTTTCACCGAAGACCATATCGCGAAATGCGAAGTCTGCCATATCGGTAAATACATCACCAAGCTCTTTTCGTATGGTTTGTGCCGTCATTCCGTGCGCTCCTTTTTCTTTCATCTTTGCGATACAAGAGTAGTATCGGATTTTTTTCGCTTTTTATTCACGGGATTTCAATTTTCTGTTGACAATATCCAAAATATCAAGTAAAATACAGATAAACCCCATAACCGATTCCCAAAACTTCATTCGAACCAACCGTGTCATTTCTTAAAAGCGCAGAAAGAGGATTGTTATGAAACCCAAACATTTTTTGCAAGGACTCCGTTATGTTTATAATGTAAAAGACGACCGCGGACGCGGACGCTTCTGTATGCTCATGTCAGGCATCATGGCAGGGCTTGTCGGTCAGCTTTCGGGCGGTCTTTTTTATACGAGCTTTCTGTTAAGCTATGGGCTTGACGTAAAGGATATCGGTATCCTGACGTTCATGCCCTATCTTGCCTGTCTGCTCAATATCTTTTCCCCATGGGTTTTGGAGCATTTCCGCAAGCGTAAGGTCATTCTCGTTTTGAGCAAGCTTACCGCAAACTTCATCAACATCGTCGGCATCACCCTGCTTCCGACACTCATTCATGACCATAAGCTCCTCATTATCTGCTTTGTCATACTGACCTTTACGGCAAGCTGTATCAATCAGCTTTTCGCCTCGGGCTTTTCCGCGTGGAACGCAAACTTCCTGCCCGATAACGTGCGCGTCGATTATTTCAATACGTCCAGCTGTATCAATAGTGCCATCACCTTTTCCATCACACTTCTCGTTTCCTTTATCGGTGATAGCCTGCGCGATACGCCAAACGAGCTTTTCATGCTGACGCTCATTCGCTATATCGCGTTTGCGCTCGCCGTAGTCGATTGCCTCATTTGGCTCGTTCCGAAGGAATACCCTTATGCCACCACGGCAAAGGCGAAGCTTTCCAACGTTTTCACACTTCCCTTCAAAAACCGCCGCTTCCTCGGCACGATCCTCATTGCCGCATCGTATACCTTCGTTTCCAATCTTCCCAACGCAACCCTCAACGTATACGTGGATAAGATCGGTGTCAGCTATACCCTTTGTAACGGCATCAACGCGACGTATTTCCTTTTCTTCATCTTTTTCTCAGCGATGTGGAAAAAGTTCATCTCCAAGCATTATTGGTTCCGCGCATTCGGCCTTGTGCTCTTTTTGCAGGCGGCGACCTATTTTGCGTATTCATTCGTAACGGCGGATACCATTTGGCTGTATGTCATCGTTCGCTTTGCTCAGCACGTCATGGGCGTTGTAGTGAATACCATCATGGCATCTCTCCCATACGTCAATCTCCCCGATGAGGACAGAACCAATTATCTCGCGTTCCATACGATCCTTGCAAACCTTTCCGCATTCCTCAGCATGATGATCGGTACCGCCTTCACAGGCTTTATGGGCGATCAAGTACTGAATGTTTTCGGGCTCGGCTTCTCCAGCACACAGATCCTTCTTTTCGCATGTGCAACGGGTCAGGTCCTCGTGGCTCTCCTCGCTCTCGGACGCAGCAAAAAGCTCACCCCGCCCGAGCTGCTCGCAAATCCGCATATCTAAAAAATATTCACCGCCGAACAGATCGTTCGGCGGTTTTTTTGCCAAAAGAAAAGCGTTCCGCTAAGCGGAACGCTTTTCTCAATGAAAATGAAAAAGGAGAATTTCTTATTTTGCCTTAACAAGAGCTTCAGTATCTCTTGCGATCATAAGTTCTTCGTTTGTGGGGATCATGTATACCAATACCTTGGAATCGTCTGTGGAAAGCTTAACGGGTTCAGACTTTCTGACGGTCGCCTTGTTTGCTGCGTCGTCAAGCTTGATGCCGAAGAAGTCCATATCCTTGCATACGCGTTCACGGAGCTCTACGTTGTTTTCACCCATACCTGCGGTGAATACGACAGCGTCAACACCGTTGAGAGCCGCAACGTAAGAACCGATGTATTTCTTGATGCCGTAAGCGAGGATATTGGCAGCGAGGAGTGCATTTTCGTTGCCGTCTCTGATCGCTGCTTCGATATCACGAGCGTCGGAAGAAACGCCGGAAACACCGAGAAGACCGCACTTCTTGTTCATGAAGTTGCTCATATCGTCAGCGGAGAAAACTTCCTTATCCATGATGTATGTAACAACTGCAGGGTCCATATCGCCGCAACGAGTACCCATTTCAACACCTGCGAGGGGTGTGAAGCCCATGGATGTATCGATGCACTTACCGCCCTTGATCGCGGTGATAGAAGAACCGTTACCGATATGGCAGGTGATGATCTTGGTTTCTTCAATGGGCTTGCCGAGGATCTTTGCCATTTCTTCGGAAACGTAGCGGTGGGAAGTACCGTGGAAGCCGTAACGACGGATGCCGTACTTCTTAGCCATATCCGTAGGAATTGCGTAGGTGTACGCATAGTCAGGCATGGTCTGATGGAACACGGTATCAAATACGATTACCTGGGGAACATTCGGCATAACAGCCTGGCATCCCTGAATACCCATGATGTGGGGACCTGTATGAAGGGGAGCGATCTCGCGGCAGAGTTCGAATCTGTCCATAACGTCGCCCTCGATGAGGACGTTTTTATTGAAGTAATGACCGCCGTGAGCAGCACGATGGCCAACAGCTTCGATTTCATCCATGCTCTTTACGCAGCCGAATTCGGGATCGGTAAGAAAATCAACGACGATCTTGATGGCAACGGAGTGATTGGGCATTGCGATCTCGCGTTCAACCTTAGTGCCGTCTGCCTTTTTGTGTTCGATTTTACCGTCAATACCGATTCTTTCACAAAGACCCTTGCCAAGAACCTGTTCTGTGGCGGTGTCGATGAGCTGATATTTGAGGGAAGAGCTACCTGCATTTACAACCAAAACATTCATTTTACTGAAACCTCCAATATAATTATAAGGGTTGATTTTATTGGGTTTATCCATTATACTATTATTATACAAAAATTTTTTTGCTTTTTCAATAGGGTTTTTCCTTATCGTGGCAAAAAAATGAAAAATTTATGAATTTTTTGAGGAGTTTTGTAAGCTATGAAGCTCACGTCCGTCATTTGCGAATACAATCCGTTTCATATGGGACACGCCTATCAGCTCTCGGAAATGAAGAAACACGGTGCTGTCGTTGCCATCATGAGCGGAAGCTTTACCCAGAGAGGCACCCCTGCCATCCTTTCCAAATATGAACGCGCAAAAACCGCCGTTCTTTGCGGTGCAGACCTTGTTCTGGAGTTACCCTTCCCCTTTTCATCGGCAAGAGCCGATCTCTTCGGGGCGGCAGGGGTGAAGATCCTTTCCTCGCTCGGCTGTGTGGATGAGATCTGCTTCGGAAGCGAAACGGGCACGATCGAGCCTCTCATCGAGGCGGAAGCGCGTCTCTCCTCATCCGCATTTCAAAATGCGCTTGAAAAAACACTCTCCGAAAACCGAAATATCTCGCATCGCGCCGCCATGACTGCGGCCTATCGCTCGCTTTACGGCGTCGATTCCGCGCTCACGGGTTCAAACGATATTTTGGCGCTCTCATATCTTGCCGCCTTGCACGAGCAGAAAAGCACCATCAAGCCCACCACGGTCAAGCGCATCGGGGAAGCCTACAACGGTGAGGGAGAGGGCTTTTCCTCCGCGACCTCGATCCGTGAAATGTTGAAGCATCACGATCTTGAAGCCGTCAAGCGCGCCGTACCGCAAACAAGCGCGGAGATCCTCATAAAGTCGGCAGAAAACGGCGAAATTTGCGACGAAGAGCGCCTTTTTTCCTTGTTTGCGCTTTTGGCGCGCACGAGAGAAGACCTTTTGCTTGAAATTCCCGATATTCCGTCAGAGCTTGCATTTCGCATGATAAAATCCGCCAAAATCGCCAAAAATACCGAAGAATTTCTCTCTCTTGCCGAAACGAAGCTTTATTCCCGTTCGCGCATCCGCCGAGGGATGTTGTATGCCGTCATCGGCGTGAAAAAAGAAGATTTTGATAAGGTCCTCTACACCACCGTCCTTGCGGCAAACCAAACGGGGCGAGAGATTCTTTCGCGTATCCGCAAAACGGCACAAATCCCCATCATTACAAAACCTGCCGATGCCGCGAATTTCGGAGAAGACGTTTCGCGTGCGTTCGCGCTCTCCGCAAGAGCGGATAGCGTTTGGGAACTTTTGCTTCCGGCGCCCCACTCGGGCGAGCGGATGATGCGCGAGCATCCGAGGATGCTGTGATGTTACATCTTGTTCACAAAATCGATGATATCCGTTCAAATTTCTCGTGTATACTGCGCTTTCGCGCCCATTGGTTGCGGGAATTGTAAACTGTGATTGCTCGACAAAACCGTTTCGGCGTGCTATCATATAGGCAGAGAAGGAGGTGAATGTATGGATATCGGAAATAAGATCGTACAGCTACGGGAAGAAAACCAAATGTCCCAAACCGAGCTTGCGGAGCTTTTGGACGTTTCCAGACAGACCGTTTCCAAATGGGAACGAAACGTCTGCGAGCCCGAAGCCAAGCGCATCGTACAGCTTGCGAAAATTTTTCATATCACCACAGATTATCTTTTGGGAAACGAACGCGAGCTTCGGCACCAAGCCATGCCGACTATCGTAAGACCGCAATGGAATAAAGAAAAATGTAAGGAGAAGATTCTCAAAGCCAAGACGGAAATCGTAAACAAGGTCAAAGCGGATCCGTTTTTCTATGTGTTTTTGAGTTGTCTTGCGCTTGCCCTGCTGACGTGGTGGCTTGCGTGGATGCATAGCCGCGCGCATCCTGTGGTATTGCCAAATCCTGATGGTGCGGTTTATACAGGACTCAAAGCGCACTTGCTCGGGGAGCAGTGGTACGAAACAAAGCTGCTGGTCGCAGTTTCTTGCGCTTCTTTTGTTGCGTCCATCGTGTTTTTTATCATCAAGGCTTGCAAAAGCAAAAAAACGACTAAAACGAAAGTGGCGTTGTTTTTGTTGCTCGTATCCCCGTTATTTCCCATCATTCTGAACGAAATACCCCCTCGGGAAACGAAAGCGGAAGCTCCGCAGGAGGTATCGCTCCGTTACACCGTGGTAAGAACGGGAGATGAGGCGCAAGCCCTTGCGGAAGAATGGGGCGTTCCCGAAGCAGAGGACGTTTTGGAGATATACGTTTCCTCCGCCGTTCCCATCGAAAGCAACTCAACCACCGATTAACCCCACACCAATCAACCGTGCATTGATTTTTTGCACGGTTTCTTTTATAATATAGGTGTAAGCTTACAAAAAAACAAAAGGAGCTACGCTTATGAATTTGGAAATCGGCAGGGTCATCAAATCCCTCAGAAAAAAACATCAATATACACAGGAGCAGCTCGCCGCTTATCTCGACGTAACGGCGCAAGCCATTTCGCGCTGGGAGTCGGGCGCGTGCTATCCCGATATAGAGCTTTTACCCAAAATCGCCGCCTTTTTCGGCATCTCCCTCGACGTTCTGTTCGATGTCAATACGACGGAGCGCATCGCAAGGCGTTCGGAGATCTACGAGGAAATCGAGCTTTATAAAATGCACCCATGTGAAGATCATGATTTTGCCATCGAACGGGCAAGAGGCTTTCTCGCGGAATTTCCGTGTGACGTTAAGATACAACTGCATCTTGCCGATACGCTTTGGATGCATATATGGAAAACTACGCCCGATGAAGAAAAGCTGAAGGAAGCGGAGCGCCGTTATCAAGCCGTCATTGGCGGCGCGCAAAATATGGATATCAAAAACGAAGCGGTCGTGCGTCTTG